>JAGRMX010000238.1 GCA_020441025.1 Leptospiraceae bacterium | reverse complement strand
GATTGAATCGCGTATTGATCAGGACCCGGAAATTAAAAAGGATCTGGCTCTGTGGAATCAACAGGGCTCGAGTGTCATACGAGGTAACCTGCTGGTCATCCCCATCGACGATTCCATTTTGTATGTGGAACCCTTATACTTACAGAGTTCTAAATCGCCCTTTCCCGAATTGCGTCGGGTAATTGTGGCCGATTCCAGTTCGGTAGTCATGGAAGAAGACCTGGAAAGCGCGCTCTATACCCTGTCCGGAAGTCGCGTGGGTTCGTCTACGGGCGGACAGGATGATTCCGGGCCAGCCAGTGCGGCCCGGTTAACCCAGGAAGCAAAGGCCGCCATGCGCGCCGCCCAGGGTGCCGCCGCCCGTCAGGACTGGGCCGAGTTTGGCCGCCAGATGGATCGCCTGCAGAACATATTGAATCGTATGTAAACGATAGTTTTACGATGCGTTGTTTATGTGTATGATGTCGCGGCGACAACGGAAGGGGTTGCTTTTAGATACGTCACAATCGTGATGATCGGAAGCTATAACGGAGAAGTACAGATGAATATGCGCGTTGGTACCGGCCTTGATTTTCACCGTTTGATTCAAGATCCGGAGCGGCCCCTGTTGTTGGGCGGTGTGGAGATTCCGGGCGATCTTGCACTGGACGGTCATTCCGATGCGGATGTACTTCTGCATGCACTGAGTGACGCCATCCTCGGAGCACTGGGTAAAGGTGACATCGGCGAACACTTCCCGGATACGGACGCCCGTTACAAAAATCTCGACTCAACAAAGATACTGCATCATGCGTTGGACGCTATGCGCAAAGAGCGCTATGAAATATCCAACGTGGATATCACTCTTATTGGAGAGCGACCCCGCTTGCATCCCTATCGATTATTGATTCGCGAAAGCCTGATGTTTCAAATGGATCTGGAACTGGTGCAAATCGGACTGAAGGCTACGACCACCGAAAAAATGGGCGCTCTCGGTCGTGCGGAAGGCCTGGGCTGCATCGCTTCCGTTTTATTGTATCGCTCCGCCGGCAACGCGGGTTAAATACGGACAATTAGCGACGGCGGGGGTGAGCCGTATGAATCACGTAGAATCCGCTCCAGCGTGATTTCGGATTATACGCAAAACCGATTCCGGCATGAATATGAGTCCGGGAAAAAATATTCATACCAAGTAAATGCTGTCGGTGCCCGGCCTCCTGGTGCTCCATGCCATCATCATAAATTAACTTTAACATAATCACCCGTCCGTTCAAAGAGGGACCGCAGGTCAGCGATTCAATGTGATTGGCCGCCAGAGTTCCGGACCAATCGTCGGGTAAAGGGTATCCGGCCTGGCGGGCGTACGCGTTGGGACCCACGCCGTTCAGGTCGGTGTGATCGCAATAATCTTTCTGAGCCATATCCACCGCCCGGGCGGTAGCGGATTGGGCCAGTTGCGCATTCCAGATCAGCGGTGGCATGGGCGCCACCCGGCTTAAATCGACATGTGCAGCTTCCGAAAAAGCCGCCGGATTTTGACGCATTTGATTCAGTGTGTTGAACGAATCCTGCACCACCTTATTGATTTCCGCCTGGGTCATCACCGGCGGACGATCTCGAAACTCATCCGGATCCATCGGTCCCATGCTGCTGCAACGCAATAGCGAATTACATGCCAGTATCAGGATGCAGGCGGTTTTACACGCGCAGAACAGGATATTGCGATTCACATTATTGCGTTTGAACATTTTATAGCTAACAGAGACCGATTTAATATATGCTTCATCCGGTCCTTGAATTGACCGTAGTTCCGTTTCACAGATCAGACATTCCTATCACGGACCGTCGTTGAACGATTGGATTATAGATCCAGGTTCACCACCTGGCGGGCGTTGGTTTCAATGAAGTGGCGTCGAGGACCCACGTCATCGCCCATCAAAACTTCGAATGTCTTGTCTACCAGTTCCAATTCCGCGGTCGCATCATCCAGTGGATTGACTTTCAGCATCACGCGCTTTTCCGGATCCATGGTGGTTTCCCAGAGCTGCTCCGGATTCATTTCGCCCAGTCCTTTGTAGCGTTGAATGACGGTTTTGTCATCGCCGTTCTTTTTTACGAACCGATCTTTCTGAGCGTCGGTGAATGCGTATTCCTGAACCTTACCGGCCCGCAGTAAATACAGCGGCGGCTGGGCTATGTACAGAAAACCGTTATCCACAACCGGTCGCATTTTCTTAAAAAAGAAAGTCAAAAGCAATGTGCGAATATGCGCGCCGTCCACGTCCGCGTCGGTCATGATGATGATTTTATGATAACGCAATCGTGACGTATCGAAGCCTTCATCGCCGAATCCCACACCCAGAGCCGTGACCAGCGTTTTAATCTCTTCATTTTTTAATATGGCGTCGTCGCGCGCCTTGAGTACGTTTAAGATCTTGCCTTTTAACGGTAGAATGGCCTGAATATTACGATCGCGTCCCTGTTTCGCGGAACCACCGGCCGAATCGCCCTCTACAATAAACAGTTCGCTCTTTTCCGGATTCTTTTCGGAACAGTCGGCCAGCTTTCCGGGCAGTCCGCCGCCTTCGAGGAATCCTTTACGGCGTGTGACCAATTCGCGCGCTTTGCGTGCGGCTTCCCTGGCCTTCTGAGAAAGAACGCATTTTTCCAGAATGGGTTTTATCTCACCGGGATTTTCTTCTAAAAATAAACTCAGGCGATCGGTTACAATTTTTTGCACCAGCCCTTTCACTTCGGCGTTTACCAGTTTTTCCTTGGTCTGAGAGTTGAATTGCGGTTCGGGAACTTTCACGCTGATTACACATACCAGGCCTTCTCGAACGTCATCGCCGCTGAGCGATCCGCCCCCCAGCTTCTTTTTCATACCTTCGTCTTTTTTGAGGTAATCGTTCAGTGTTCTGGTCAGGGCCGTGCGAAAACCTTCCAGGTGCGTTCCACCCAGGCTATTGCTGATGCCGTTGGTAAAGCAGTGAATGGTCTCACTCTGGGAATCGGTATACGCCATGGCGATTTCCGCCATAACGCCGTCGCTTTCGCCTTCGAAGTAGATGATCTTCTTATGCAGTATGGATCTTTTCTTGGATATGTTCTCCACCAGTTCAAGGATACCGCCCTGAAAGCAGAACTCTTCTTGCTTGTGAGGTTTTTTGCGTTCATCGCTGAGTTTGATGATCAGACCTTTGTTCAGGTAGGCCATCTCCTCCAGGTGCTGGCGCACCATGCTGTAGCGAAACTCGGTAGTGGTAAAAATTGTCGCGTCCGGTTTAAAGCGGATCAGCGTTCCATGATGTTTTGTTTTGCCGGTCTTCTTCACCGGTGCCAGTGGAGTGCCCTGGGCGTACTTCTGGTAAAAAACTTCGCCGTCTTTATGGACCTCCGCTTCCAGCCATTCCGAAAGAGCGTTTACTACCGAAACGCCCACGCCATGCAGACCGCCCGAAATCTTATAAGCGCTCTTTTCGAATTTACCGCCGGCGTGCAAAATGGTCATAACCACCTGTAAGGAAGATACCTTTTCTTCCGGGTGTAAATCCACCGGAATGCCGCGTCCGTCATCCATCACTTCAATGATATTATCCGGCAACATCCGCACCATCAGCATGGTCGCGTGGCCGGCCATATGCTCATCCACGCAGTTATCCACCACCTCATAGACCATTTTATGCAGGCCGGTGGCATCCTGGGTACCAATGTACATACCGGGCCGCTTGCGTACGGCTTCCAGTCCGCGCATGACTTTGATGGCATGCGCGCCGTAGATGCTCGGATCGGGGGATTTGCCGGCTGGTGAGTTTTTGGCCATATATTTCCTCAGATATTCAATGCTAAAACAGGGGATTTCGTTTCCCGTATCGCAAATTCGGGGATACCGGGCGGATGTCAATGAGACATAAGTTTGAAAATGGATTCCTGTCTACTGTACAAAAACCGCGAATCGCCTTCTGCGGCTACTTTTTTCCATAATATAGTCAGGATTTCAGGAATCGTGAAACGGCGACCGTCATAAAACGCCACAAGCCCGGTGGGCGGATGATAGTTTCAAGAACAGGAGAAAGGAGACAGGCGATTCCGCTCCGGCAGTTCCGGCGATCAGCCCTGAGGACATTCAGCGACGCTGCTTTTCCATCTGCTCGGCATACTCGATAGTGTATCGAGCCCATGGAATATGATTCAACCGCGATTCGGGAATTTTCTTTCCGGTGCCTTCGCAAATCCCGTAGGTGCCTTTGTCGATTTTCTCCAGTGCGGCCTCGATATGCTCGATTTTTTCCACATCCAGGTCTGAAAGCCGACTCAGAATCTCATTGGAAATGACCGCGTCAGCGATATCCACAATATCGCCCTGATCATTGTACTCAAAATACTCTTTTTCCACTTCCAGTTCGTTGATAATGCTGGCTCGGGTTTCCAGTAATCGTTTGCGGTATTTTTCCAGTTTTGCTTTTTCCATACTCACCGCCACACGCGAATTGCGCTTTGGTCCTGTTGCGCCGTATGCGCAAGAATAGCCACCTGCCTCCCGGTGTCAGCATTGTAAAGTGGTTTTCATTTGTTTCCTCTGGATGGGCGGGTACGAATACGGGCTCCGGAAAAAAGCAAAAAAAATCCATAATCATATTAAAAAAAGCTTGCTCTTTATGCGCCGCACCAAAAAGTTGGTGCAACGCATAAAGAGAGGTGCTACCATGCTGGAAAAAAACTTACAGGATATTCTAAACGCTGGAATCGGTCTGTTTAAGGCCGGTGAAGAAAACTTTCAAGCCGCGTTGCGTGCCATTGAAAGCGCATTCGAAGAACTGAAATCCAAAGGAGCGACTGACAGCTCCGAATCAGCTCAAAAAATTCGGGAAGTACTCGATAACACCATCCGTGGTGTAAAAGACGTAAGCTCTCAGGCAGAGCAGAATTTCAATCGTGTGCTGTCCGACGCTCAGAATACTTACGGCCAGGTTCTGGAACAAATCAAAGGAACCGTCGGGGAAGAGCGTATTAACGATTTGAACAATCGTTTTGAAGAGCTGGCTACATTTATCAAAACTCAGGCGCAGACCGTTCAGGATCAGGCCAATGACTTCGCTACTAAAGTACGCGACGCGGCCAATGACGCGACCGGAAAAGCACGGGAAACCGTGGACAAAGTTCGCGGCGGTGGTAACAAACCGGCCGGCGGAACCAGCGTCTGATTTACTCAGATGGGTCTGTCAAAACCGGGGAGCGTATTCGCCACCCCGGTTTTTTTATGCCAGGCTGAAATCAAAATTGCGCTCACACGGGCTGATCGGCGAATACGCTCAGCGTAAATCATAACCGCTCTGTTTGAGTTCAGCAACCACCGCATCCAGAATGTTCTGTAATTCATCGCCTTCCAGGGTGCGATCGGAACGTCCCAGACGAATGGCGTAACTGGCGGACTTTTGATTTTCCGGAAGTGGTTGACCGCGATATACGGTCAAGAAGCGCACTTCTTTAATTTCCGTTCGCTGCATGCTTAGAATTGTGTCAGCCGGTCCCTCGGTACCCGCATCATCCGGTAGAATCACACTGACTTCAAAAAGTGAGTCGGGATAAACGGAAGGGGATTCGTACCCCGATTGATGTCGGCCGGTTTCGTGAGCCTGAAACAATACCGAGAAGTCTATCTCGGCCACCAGTGCAGGCCGCCTGATCTCATACTCTTCCGCCGGCGCGGGATGCAGAATGCCGGCATACCCCAGGACGGTTCCATTGCAGGTAAGCTCTACTCTACATCCGGGATGATACCAGACGGATCTCGAATCCCGTGAATCTCGCACCTGTATGTCTCCGGTCAGAC
>JAGRMX010000237.1 GCA_020441025.1 Leptospiraceae bacterium | reverse complement strand
TGATAAATCACAATTGTTGTATTTTATTTAGCTCTTTACTTCCCGCACAATTGTCGCAGACCTGACCGGGTCAATCGACCCCTGCCGGGAGAACGACGATATTCGGGACAGGTTCGCATTCTCGTTCGTCTAATAAAACGGGTCGGGCCACGCAGAGTACGGCGGTCGCCTGTTTCAGGATAAAATTGGAGCAACATCATGGATAAGACAGTATTGCTGGACTATATCGACCACAGTCTGCACCTGCCGCTCGGCGAAAAACCGGGGCCGGTTGTTACCATATCACGTGAGTTTGGTTGTCCCGGTAAACCGGTGGCGGAACGACTCGTGTCGGCGTTGCAGGAGAGCGATCACGAAAAATGGCGCATGTTCGACCGGGAAGCCGTGAATATGGCGGCGCGTGAACTCAATATCCCCGTGGAAATGGTGGAAAACACCATCCGCAAAGGCAACCAGGGCATCCTGCGTGACTTTATGATTTCTTTTTCGCGGGAATACATTCCGGAAGACCTGACCATTAAGAAAAAATATGCCGCCATTGTCATGTCCGTAGCCGCTCAGGGGCACGCGGTCATTCTGGGTCGTGGCGGCGAGGTATTAACCCGCACCATGGAGCGTTCGGTGCATTTTCGATTGATCGCACCTCCGGACTGGCGCATCGAACAGATCAAAAAAGACTACAATCGCAATGCGGACGAAGCACGCAAAATGATGGATGCGATCGATCGAGAGCGCGTATACCTACGCGAGTTTTATCGCGGTGAAAAGCTGACCGATTATGATTACGACGTGGTATTCAACACCGCGCACATTAACGTGGACACGATCGTACAGGCTATGCTGAGCATCATCCGCAATCGCAATATACTGTGACCTTCGAACTGACCGGATATTCAATTGGATTGTGCTGTAACCGCGAGGCAATGCTTCGAAACCCCGAACATTTGATATGCTTGCGCGTTCATTTCATATAATGGTGATGGCCGTATGAATCGCGGGGCTGCCCTGCTGTGTCTGTTACTGCTCTGTTGTGACGCCGGTTCACAACCGGAAGATTCCCGCCGGTCCCTCCAATTGGAACCGACCCCTTCGAATGTTTCCCATGAACGCTCCGTGCTGGTACATATGTTTAACTGGCCATTCAAGGACGTCACCGCCGAATTGCCGCGCCTGCGTGACGCCGGTTTCAGCCATGTGCTGGTTTCACCGCCACAGTTGAGCAACGGGCAGCCCTGGTGGGGTCGCTACCAACCGTTGGACTATCGCATTCTATATGGTCCGCTGGGTACCGAAGCGGATTTCCGCGCCATGAATCGCGTCGCGGATGAACTGGGCTTGAAGATAGTCGTGGATGTGGTCTTGAATCACATGGCCAATCTGGGGTTGGCTCCGGAGCATCTGTATTATCCGCCCGAGAATATTCCCGACACTCCCGCCGATCTGCTAGCCCGACACGACATCCGACCTGGTTCGTTGTTTCAACCGGAACATTTTCATTCGGCGGGGTGCATTCGAAACTGGGGCAACCATGCGGAAGTAGTTCGATTGCGATTGTGCGGTCCGTCACCGGATGCGGGTCTGCCGGATTTACGCACGGGCACTCTATCCGGTGGACATGGACCGGCCACAGAAAATTGGCATCCGGAAGTACTCGCCGCGCACCGGGAATATCTAAAGCGACTGATGGCTATGGGCGCGGACGGTTTCCGCTTCGACGCGGTGAAACACATGCCGCCCGCGTATTTCCGGGCATTATATGCCGATTTGATTCCCTCCGATTTCTGGACATATGGCGAAGTCATCGCCACCTCACCCGCGGATTATGAACGCGATCTGGAGCCGTATTTACGCACCGGCCTGATGGATTTTATGGATTTTCCGCTGGCGGCCACCCTGCGGGATGCTTTTCAGTACGGCGGCAGTCTAACCGCCCTACGCGACCCGGAACAACGACGCCGTGCGCTGGCCGGATCGATTGCCGTGACCTTCGTCACCAATCATGACGTATGGGGCAACGCGGACGGATTGGGATTACGTTACTCGGATCATACCGATGAAATGCTGGCGCACGCCTTTATACTCGGTCGCGAAGCGGGTATTCCGTATATTTATTCACAAAGACAGGCGGAACGGGACGTCACACCCAACGAATACGTACGCTTTCACCGCAACGACCGGTTGCGATCCATGATCGAGTTTCACAATCGCATGCTGGGTACGGATTTTGGCTGGCTAAAAGTCGACGATACGCTGTTAATCTTCCGACGCGGCACCCGGGGATTGGTTTTGATCAACAAAAGCGCGCATCAATTATCCGGGGAAGTGGATGCACAGGGCCTGTCCGAAGGCGATTACATCGCCATGGACAATGCGAAACAACGCATGTCGATTCACAACGGCAGGCTGCGCTACACGATCCCGCCGCGCTCCTATGCCATGCTCATACATGCGTTGCGTTGATACAAACCGCAAAGATATGAGCGCTACATTATCCTGGCTTGTTATGAATTTGAAATACGAGAAATATACCGCGCAGAAAGTGTGAATAACTAAATTCAAAACGACACAAGAGCACAGAAATGTGTGAATGTGTGAATGCGTGAATGCGTGAATGCGTGAATGCGTGAATGCGTGAATGCAGGGATACGGACAGTCATCGCGCAGCAAATAGCCCGATCAATTTGATTCCGTTTCTTTTATTTCCGCGTACATGGCAAACAATACCAGCTCTTCTTTATGCATGCGATTTTTCACTTTTTCGAAAAGCACGTCGAAATCGGTATGAAAACTTTCCGGATTGCCGTGACTGCGATAGCGATCAAAAAAATCCCGGGCTTCATCGGCAATACCGAGTAAATCCTTCGCGAAATGCTCCAGCGTGTTGGCTATCTCCGGGTCCTTTGCGGCCGCCTGACGCAGTACCAAATACAATTCATCATCTTCCAGCTTGAGATGCGCCAGCAGGTGCTCCATCACCTCGAATAATTGTTTCTTACCGTCCAGAGATTCGATGTCGGTTTCTCGCAATGTGCGCAGATGATCGAACAATCGGCGGTGTTCCTGTTTCAGCGTTTCGATATAAGCGTTCATCTTAAACCTCCCAGCACGCCCTATCCCGGAGATTCCTTGAGCGCCACGATCAAACGAAAACTGCCCGCATCACTTTCAAAAGGCACGGCGATCATCGGTGTGTCCCGCGGAAAACGTAAATCGTACTGTCCGAACACGACCTTGGGCAACGATATGTAAATTCGAAATTGCAGCAGATCTTCCTTGGTATTCCCGGCAATTACGTTAACCACTTCGCCGACCGCATCCACGGCCACATCATCCACCGCATCACTTTCAATACCGGTAAAGGCCCGGGATATGCGCAAACAGGATTCGGACGGAAAACTCAGAATGACCGCACCGGTTACCTCCCCCGCCAGACCGATGATGGCCGTAACTTCCAGATAATCGCGGGCCGCCTCAAACAACCGGGGACCGCCGGGTTTTGTTTCCACATGCATCAGCTCGCGAAAAGCCTTTTGCGTGGCCTTAATAAAGGGATTGATATATTCGCTCTTCATGACGGTACCCGGCTATTTCCGAAAATAAATGCCGATTTTCTCCCACAATTGCCGACCCACTATCGGTTTTACAATGTAATCGGTCACGCCCGCCTTGACCGCCTCCACGACCATATAGCGCGCCGCTTCGGAAGTGATCATAATTAAAGGTAGCATTCGACCCGCCCCTCTTACTTTTTTTGTGAACTCCAGCCCATCCATGCGAGGCATATTCCAATCTACAAAAATAATATCCGGAGATTGTCGCTCCAGTAGATCAAAGGCTTCCTGGCCATCGGCCGCTTCCAGTATCTCGACATCCTCACGCAGATTTTCTTTAATAACATTCGCGATAATACTACGCATTACACGGGCATCATCAATAATTAACACTTTCATCAGCTGCCCCCTGCTTTCCAATCGCCTCCGTTGGAATGATTAAAGCAACGGCCAAACCCCGGCCCGGTCGATTGGTTACCGATATCTTACCATGATATTGACGCACCAGACGCCGCACTGCGTCCATACCAATACCACGACCGGCTACCGTGCTGACGTTTTCAGCCGAACTGAAACCGGAATGAAAAATGATTCGAATGGCATCATTAATCTGCAATTGATCGAGTTGAGCGGCATCCGGATGCTTCTGCCGGCGCAAGACTGCTTTAATGCGCTCCAGATTGATTCCGGCGCCGTCATCTTCGACGGTAATGCGATACGTATCGTCCACTCTACGCAGCAGTAGACGAATATTTCCCTCGGAAGATTTTCCGGCCGCCTGACGTTCTTCGGGCGTTTCGATGCCATGGACCAACGCGTTTTGCAAAAGATGAATGATGGCCGGCCTCAATGCAGAAAGCGACGCCATATTCTCGCTCGCTAACTCCGAATCTACCTGCAGGGGATGAATACGCCGGATTTCTCCACGGTCGTGCAATTCGGCCATAGACTCACGCAACAGGTCGTCCAGCGCTCCGGTCCAATCGCCATTACTTCTGGGTACCGATCGCTCGCCGTGCTCCGGCAGAGCTTCAATCATGGAACCCAGTTCCCTGTGAAACTCAATCAATCGAGGCATGAATTCCTCCATCAGAGGATGCATTCCGACCGAGTGTTGCTGTTGTTCACGGGCCCGCTCGAACAAACGGTCCCTGGTGTCTTTGATTTCTCCGACGTACAGCTTATACCTGGAAACGGAGAACATGATATCCATTTTTAAATTCAAATCCTGCTCATCGCTCGCTTCGGGACCGTGCGATTGGAAAGTTCTGATCTTTTCTTCAATTGCATGTATAATGGTCGCCAGACTCGCCAGGCGATACAGACGCGACTCACCCTTTAAGGAATGCAAATCGGCCAGAATTTCCGCCAATCTGGTTCTGACCTGCGCATGCTCCGCGCCCGCCTCATTAAAAAAGCCCTCCATTATGGCTATCAATGATTCGCTTTTCAATACCAATCGGTTAATATCATCTACCGGTACGTTAATCAATGAAGCGATTCGTTCCAGCTCTTCCGAGTGCTCCATTTGTTCCTGGACGCGCTGTTTTTCTCGCACCACCTCGTCAGTACGGTCCTGCACAATCACCATGACCTTATCCAGCGCTCCCTGAATGACGATTCTAACAAAATCAAAAAGAAGATAACGCACGCGGACTTCGCCCCTGGTTTCATACCGGGCCAGTTCGAAATGTTTTACAGGATTCAATTCCTTTAATACCGCTTCGCTGGTAGTCTGATTTGTGAATAGTATGTCCAGATACTCCGCAAGCGCCTTACGTTCGTCGGTTTTGTGAGCGGCATAGATCAGATCCAGAAACTGCCGGCCGGCCAGGCTGGATGCGGCAAAGATGTCTTCCAGGAAGTCCGAGTATTCCTGGTTTATAGAATAGTCCCGGTTGATGGTCAAAATGCCTTCCCGGATGTTGCGCATGATGTCGCGCATTTCTCCGGCCCGGGTGGTTAAGTTTTTATGGGCCTCTTCCAGTCGTTCCTGCTGCCCGCGAATACGATCTTCCCGGATACCGGCCAGGCGCGCCATGAACCCCATAACGAGCGGAGCGCTGAAGATGACAAAGTGGATGGGATTACGCAGCGGTAATACGAACAGACTATATTGGAAATCGTGTAGAAACGCGTCGATCAATAGAGCACCGGCCGGAAAGAAACACCCGGCAACCGCACCGATGACAGTATAAAGAGCACGCTGCGATCGAAACAGAGAACTACCGTCTGAGATCGATTTTGATGTCATTGCAAAACCGTACAAA
>JAGRMX010000236.1 GCA_020441025.1 Leptospiraceae bacterium | reverse complement strand
TAAATTCATTTCGAACGAAAGGTCGATTTTTTTCACCGGATAGCTCGCCGGTGTTGCATGGTATGGTGCTGTGTTCGTATATTTTCGATGATATTGTACAGGCTAACAAATTCTGTGCCGCGTTATTGGCGGCGCTGGCAATAACGCCCATTTTCTGGCTGGCCTGGCGCGCCACCGGCCAACCTATTGCCGGATTCTTTGCGGCCCTGGCGATCGGTGCCAGCTGGCAGTTTAACGTATTTACATTCGAATTTGTAAAAAACCTGGGTGGCATAGTCGGTTTTTTATGGGTGCTGGCGGCCGGATACGACCTATTACAATCGGGAACGTGGAAACGGGTAAGTTGCATTGCATTGTTCCCTGCTCTATTGCTGGCACTCAGCGCTCACAAACTGATGGCCGGTGCGACTCTGTTATGCCTGATCGCCATTGGTGCCCTGTATTTGCTGCATGCATTGTATCAACGCCATAATGTTTTTTTAAAGCGGCATCTCTTACCGTTGCTGGTCGGATTGGCATTGCTATCGCTCGCACCGCTGTTGGCCATGCTCTGGCTACCGAATCTTTTGCATCCGGACGACTTTCAAAGATTCACCGGGATTTCGCTGACCGATTGGCAATGGGCCTGGTGGTCTTATCAAAAACTGGATCATCCCAACTGGATTGTTTCCGGGGAAAGTCTGGCCAGCATAGCCCTTTGTGGCCTGTCAACGATCGTATGGATCCGGCAGGGTTGGCAAAAATTGCATCATTCCCGATTGCCTCCGGAATATTTCTTCTGGGTTGTGATTCCAGTACTCGCTTTTCTGGCTCAATTCCCGTTGCTGCCGTTTCAATCGTACGACTTTGCGTATCGACTGTATTTGTTACTCTTTATTCCGGGTACCCTCGCGGTGATCTATCTATGGCAACGGTTCGGCCATCGAAGGGAACACTCGTCGGAGAGTTCCGACAGCCGTCCGAATCATATCTTTCGCAGGTCAGCCGCCGCTCGATTGGTTCTGGTGTCCGGAATCTGTGCTTTGCTGATAATCTGGCAGGTGTTCACGCTACGGTATGTGGGTCGGAAGCATCATGTCGATTATGCTCGCTACGATGCGGTCAAAAATCGATTGGAAGAATTGGAGCTGCCGCCCGATGCCCTGGTCATTGCCCACCAGGGCATGGATTATTTTTTGTGTTTTCACTCGGATGTGGATGCATTTCATTTCTTGCCCGAAGCAAAACATGCCGATCGGCCGGTTTTTCGTCTGGTATATGGTCTGCGGGAGTCGCACCGGGCTTCTCTGCGACCGGTGCCAGGTCCGGCTCTGCTGCGCAGCTCCTCTCCGAAACCACCGGGATTAGTTCCTACACCGGCAATCAATATCGACGATGCGTATGTGTTCCTGCGTGAATCGGATTGGCAGCAGTTCCTACGGGGATTGCCCGAGCAGGATCGCCGTATATATCACACCTGGCGCAATCCATATGAAGCGCGACCGGATTATATGCGGCGAAATGATCGATTTAAGTCGGACTGACAGAACCATTTACGAGGCTCCGAATGCTTTGAACCGGTTCCGTATCTGGAAAGGATTCCAGTGCCTGTAGGATAATTGCAGATAATTGATTGTCCCATTCGCCCATTGGCTCAAATAGCCCGGCCTTCGTCGCATTCAGTAATGAGTAATGCCGATCGGATTCCCTCGCAAGATCAGCAAGAAACTGCGTCTTCAGGGCTGTAGGTACCGGTCCAGAGCTCTGCGCCAGGCGACGCGAGAGAGTTTTTGACTGAGGGGCCTTGGTGAGTTCAAACCAGATTTCTTGAACAAAGTGGTCATCCTCCAGTAAATCAACCTGGAGAGCGTACTCGGCAGCCCTTGTCCGAGGATCAGCTGTCGCTACAGAGAGTATTGATTTCAGGTATTCGATGAGTTGTTGTCTTTCCGCTTTAGTTTGATATCGTAAGAACCGGAATAAACCCATCCAGCAAACGTAACAGGGTAGATCGTCTATTATCCGCAGCCAGGCTTCCAACTTTTCCTTGGGGCCAATCTCCATTTGATCGACGAGTTCCGGAAGGTCAAAGGCGAAGTCGGGGGAAAAATCAAGATTATAGGCAACAAATCCCTCGCCGACCATGAATCCCCGGATTTTGTCCCTGGCTTCAGCATATACGTGTGGATTGACCATCGCTTTGATGTAATCAATTGGATTCATAGTTGGATATTGAAGTCCGGCCCCGGATGTGTTTTGTATCTGTGGCTCACAGCATCAACCGCATCCAGGCGGGCATGTGCGATCGATAGCGAGCGTACTGGCGGCTCAGTATATATATAATATGGAAGAAAAGCGACGCAATCAAGGGCAGGAGCAACAGCGGAGGACTGTAGGAACTCATTCCATCCCTGTAAAAATGAGGATCAGGCTGCCAGCCGGCACCCAGGAGTCTAAAATAGACCAGAGCGAGCGCATGCAGTAGCAGTAGATGGACGAAATATGCAAAAAAAGGAACTCGTCCGACGAGTATCAGCATTCGCGTGATTCCCAGGCCGGAATAACGGGCCAGTAGCCATACAATCGGCATCGTAAAAAATACGCACATCAGTAGAAATACCAGTGAAGGCGGATACTTACACATGTTCAGGAAACTCATTACGGTTCGACCGACTTCGGGGTGCGCCTGCCAGATATAGAAGTTCCCGTAGCGAATCATGATCTGTATCGGGCCAACCGAATGAATTGTTGCGTGGAGTTCACGCATGTCGCTCAACGGATCCGAACACCGCAGCAATAGCAGAATGAATCCGATTCCCCCCCAGAGAATTACCGACCGATAATTCAGCTGCCCTGAGAATAACCAGGCCGACGGCATCGCTGATCCGGGACCTGCGGGTTTGTGACGCAGGAGTTCATGCGCGCCTCCGTATCCCAGCAGCAAAAGCCCGATCCAGGGCAGTACGGGATACGCCACGCGGACCAGCACATTCCCCGTGGCTCGAAATTCACCATAAACATGCAACAATCGCCACCACCAGGGAATGGATGCGTTGTAGGAGTAGAAGTCCGTAAGATTATGCAGAAGCAATATTAATACTCCCGCGACCAGAATCGCGCGATCGGAAACACGACTGAGAAGACCAAGAACGACCAATCCGCAACCAATAGCAAATATCACCTGCAGGGTCACCGGTTCCCAATTCAGACGAAAGGTCCAGATGAAGTGCAACCAGCTGATCTCAGCGAAAATCAGCCAGAAGCCCCGGAGAATCTGGCGACGCATGAACTCATACGAACTCAAATCGTAGCGCTCACGCTGTAGCCGCGCGGAAATACCCGTTAAGAATACGAAAATAGGCGCCGCCAGATGAGTTACCCAGCGTAAGAAAAATGCCGGCGGGTTGGATTGAGTTACGTCCAGGGGATGATATGGCAGAACGAAGAAAAAGGTTCGGGTATGATCCAGAACCATGAGAAAAATTGCGAAACCGCGCAGAGCATCGATCAGCTCTACGCGGCCCGCAGGATTTCTTTCGGCCGATATTTCCATCAACCGTTGCTAAGGCATGCGGCGGATCAACCGTCGCCCGCATCGCCACCGATTCGGGAAACGCCACTTTCTTTATGGGGTGGCAGGAAGATTCCCTGCCCTCCGGGACGGGAAGATTTGCCACCTTTGCCGTATTGTTCCGCAATGGAGCGCAGCTCCTTCTCTCCGGGTGCTTTCCGCTCGTGTGCCGGCTTTTTTTCCGGAAAAGTTTCCATGTGCAATGTGCGTGTGGGAAACGCGAACTCTACCCCCAGATCCCGGGCCAATCGATAGACTTCCAGGAAAACATTCTGACGTTCCACCAACTCGGTGGACCAATCCGGGACTTTCAGGAAAAAATACAGCATTACGATCAAACCGGAATCACCATAATCATTGAATACCACGTGAAAATAGTCCTTCCGGGTATTGGGATTGGCCTTGATGATGTTTTTAATGCCTTCCAGAAAGGCTTCCATCTTATCCGGCGCCGTATCGTACGTGACACTCAAATTCGCGACCACCCGTCGGAACTCACGCATACCCATATTGTCGATGTGCGCGTTCATTAATTCGGAATTGGGCACCGAAATTACCGAATTGTAAAAAGTTCGAATGCGTGTGGATCGAAATCCGATTTCTTCAACCGTACCCTCCGCGCTACCGCTTTTGATCCAATCGCCCACCTGAAAAGGACGATCCAGTAAAATCATCAACGATCCGAAAAAGTTGGCCACCGTATCGCGTGCGGCCAGAGCAAATGCCAGACCGCCGATACCGAGACCGGCCAGCAGCGAGAGCACGTTCACACCCAGATTCTGGATGGTAATCAACACACCCAGAATCACCACGATGATTTTTAATGTGCGACTGAACAGGGGCACCAGTTGATCATCCAGCGTCGAGTCGGTCTTGTCCGCCATGGCTCGCATGTATTCGGAGAATACGCCCGTCAGTCGATACACCAACCAGATAACCACTATGCTCAGAAAGATTTTCAGCGAAACGCTGAAGATGCTGAGAGCCGTTCCTTCGAATCGTAAAAAGAACAACGCGATGTACCAGAAACCGGAAGCGGCCAGGTAACCGATCGGGCTGGCCACTGCTTTGATGATCATATCATCCCAATCGCTTTTTGAGCGACGGGCCAGCTTCTTGAGTAGATCCACCAACCATTTCACCAGCACTTTCAGCACCAGTCCGATGAAGATCGCCAGGCCCAGTCCAATCCACTGCCAAATATTTAAATAGAAGAACTGGCTTTTCATCCACTCCGGGATCTGCGATTCCAGCCAGGGCGGTTGGTAACCGGCGCCCTGCCCCGAATCCGCCAGGTACGGCAGGTCTTTCACGCGCTGATAAAACTTGGGCGCGTCGTGTACTGTGGAAGGTGTGAATAGATATTCGCCGGCTCGCTCGCCTACATTCACCAGGCCGATGCGAATGTCGGTTTTGCGTAATCGCCATACCGGGCCGGGATCGTCCGCCACACCGTCCGGAATGCGATCGTAATCGATGACAATCACACGGTCGATTACCTCTTTCAGGAAAATGGCCGCTTCGCGTCCTTTTTCCTCGCGTAAAAGAACATTGGTTTCTTCGAGATTCAGGCATTTGATGGCATCCTGAATGCGTCCCTTTAACTCACGATCGCCCGTATCTACACCACGACGATAATCGTTCATGGCCTGCATGAATGATCGCATGGTATCCCGCGGGCTTTCGGTTTTGATGGGGGCCAGCGGATCTTCACCGGTTTCCAGCGCTTCAATCGCCTCCTGATTCTGAGCCAGCAACGCTCCGGTCAGCGGCATAATCAGAATGATCGCCAGCAGGAATCCCGTCCATTTGGTGTGCTTCATGTATTTCTCCCAGGTTGTTCGTTGTTCCCGATTGCCTGAACAGGTGGATGCGCGTCGAAGTTCATGCCAGAATACGCATGAACTCCTGCACAAAATTTTACGCGGCTCGTCGGAGCGCGCAGCCTGATACTGGATTGTTGGATTAAAATCGATTATCCGGAGAATATGCCGGAAATCTGAATCCATCCGGGTAATTCTCAGGGTGTAGAAGGCAGTGCATCGCAATCAGGAAATCAAAAAAATCACACTGGCAGCCCAGAGAATCACCGTAACGAGGATGTGCGGATCGCGCACCAGATCGCGGGCCGTATCTTCACCCCCACCTCGTGTATGTAACAGATATAAATACCGGAACATGGCGTAAATCACAAAAGGAACGGTGAAGATGAGTTCATGCGTGCCGTGTGTATTAACCGTTCGGCTGTCAATGGTGTACAACGAGTAACTTAAG
>JAGRMX010000235.1 GCA_020441025.1 Leptospiraceae bacterium | reverse complement strand
TATGTCCGCCGTGCCGGTTTTGGGTACTTACGAACAGGTACAGGCCAGGTATTTTCGGAGCGTGTTTCTGGATTTGTTCTTATTCGTGGGATTTTTCCTGAGCGCGTTCTATCACCTGGCGTTGTACTACTGGCGCCGTTCGGAATTGTCCTCGTTGTTATTCGGACTGGTTTGTCTGTTGCTTTCGGTTTCTATTCTATTCTCAGGTGAGGGTTTGATTCATTCGGTTCCGGGATTAAAATCCCTGCATGCGGAAATCACGTATCGCATTCTGTACCTGGCCATTTTTCCGATCGGCGCGTTGTTCTTTCATTTCGTGCTTTCCATGTTTCCCCAGCCGCGCCAGCGCCAGCTTCTGTGGTTGGCATACGGAATTTCCGGTCTGTTTATTATTCTGACTCTGTCCACCGATTCTTCATTCTTTACCGGCGCCTTTATCATCTATCGTATGCTGGTGCTGATCGGCAGTTTGTATTTGCTGTACATTCTTTTTCAGGCTACCCGCGTTCGACGCATCGGCGCACGAACCTTATTGGTCAGCCTCGCTCTGTTGTTCGTCGCCATGATTTACGATTTGTTTCCGGGCGGCGCGCCGGGCGCCGATATGAGTCGTCCGGCGCTGTTTCTGTTCGCCGGAGCGCTGGCATTAAATCTGGCGCATCGCTTCGCGCGTTCGTTCGGCTCGCTGGAATCGCTTTCGCGTAAACTGGACCGACGCATTGATGTACACAGCGACCTTAAGACGTTGCATGGCGAACTGGACGCCGCCCGCCAATTTCAACAATCGCTTATTCCCCACTATCCGCCCGACCTGGCCGGACTGCACATCGCGGCGCATTATCGCGCCATGCAAATTGTAGGCGGAGACTTCTATGATTTTCGCAGCGATAAAAATAGTCTGGGAGTACTGATGGCGGATGTTTCCGGTCACGGTATTCCGGCGGCCTTAATCGTATCTATGCTGAAGTTAGCGTTCTGGCAGGAGAAGGTTTCCACGCCGGCCCCCGGCAGTCTGTTTCCGTCCATGAATCGGTTGTTACTGGGCAATACCGGCGAAGAATTCGTAACCGCCGCGTACGTACATATCGATCCGGGTGCCATGATTCTATCCACCACCAATGCGGGACATCCTCCCGTATTAATATGGAAGAAACAACGTAAGGAACTGGTTGAACTACGGCCCATGGGTCGCCTGCTGGGCGTTTTTGACAATCCCGCGTTTGAAGTGGAGACGGTGGAACTTGAGATAGGGGATCGCATATTGATGTACACCGACGGTCTTTTTGAAACACCCAACGGCGCGAACGAGCAATTTGGAGTGGATCGATTTCGCTCCTTTCTGGCGCATTATAGTCATCTATCGGTGGATCAGTTTGTGAATCGTCTGTTAAATACGGTGGTCGCCTGGGCCGGTGGGGAAGACCGCATTCCGGACGACATTGCGCTGATTGCCATCGATGTGGAAGCACTGAGTGATGCGGATGATCTGGGGCAGCGTGTTTCGCGTATGAGTCGCAAAACCGGCTCCCGGGCGCGTACGGCCGCCTCCCGGGCCTGGAAGTCCATGCGCGAAGCCGTGAAGCGCAAGCCGCGCGAATAAACCGGCGCGCGGTTGGAATCGTAAATTTTATTTAATATTTATGAGCTCAAAGATGGAAGCCATCAAGGGGAAAGGCAGCGCCGCGGTTCTGGTGGGGATCACCGGCGCGCATCAGCCCGATCATACTACCCGGGAATACCTGGATGAACTGCGCTTTCTGGCAAAAACCCTCGGCGTAGAAACCCGGGAGGTGTTCACCCAGAAAGTGGACCGACCCAATCCGCGTTACTTCGTCGGCAGTGGCAAGGCCGAAGAGATCGCCGATTATGTAAAAGAACACGCCATCGACCTGGTAATCTTCGACGACGATTTAAGTCCCTCTCAATTGCGGAATCTGGAAAATCTGATGGAATGTCAGATCTATGATCGCAGTCTTTTAATTCTGGAGATATTTCTGGAGCGCGCGCAAACTTCTCAGGCGCGTACGCAGGTGGAGTTGGCCCGCTATCAGTATCTCATGCCGCGCCTGACCCGCATGTGGACCCACCTGGAACGTCAGCGCGGCGGCACCGGAACGCGCGGTGGTGCCGGTGAGAAGGAAATTGAAACCGACCGGCGTAACATTCGAAAACAGATCGGTGTCCTGAAGCGAAAGCTGGAACGAATCGATCGGCAGAATGTTACTCAGCGTAAATCGCGCGGTTCCATGGTACGCGTGGCTCTGGTGGGCTATACCAACGCCGGCAAGTCCACGTTGATGAATCTACTGACCGGATCGCACATCCTGGCGGAAGATCGACTGTTTGCCACGGTGGATACGACGGTGCGTAAGGTGGTGCTGGAAGGAATTCCCTTTTTGCTTTCGGATACGGTGGGTTTCATTCGTAAGTTGCCCCACCATCTTATCGAATCGTTCAAGTCCACTTTAAACGAAGTGGTGGAGAGCGATGTGCTGTTGCATGTAATCGACGTATCCAATCCGGCCTATCCCGATCATGTACAGGCCGTGAACCAAACGCTTACGGAACTGGGCGCCGGAGATAAACGCACCATACTGGTATTAAACAAAATAGATCGATTGTCAGAGGACGAAACCAATCAAAACGTTTTCACCGTTCCGGACGAGCACAATCGGTATGTGGCCCAATGTCCCGTATCGGCTATACGGCGCACGGGTGTTTCCGAATTGCGTGCGCGTTTATTGCAGGAAGTAAAACGCGTACATTATACGATTTATCCCAACGCCGAGTCGTTGGATACATTGTCGGTCTGATATTGCGAATATACGGTATCATCGCATATGTCTCCGACATGGTCCATAGCGGTAGTCGCCGGAAAATCATTGCTCGGGATCAATCTGTTCGTTTACGTTTTCGACGGCGGTCGCGGGTTCTTGCCATTCAATCCGGATGGGCTCCGGTTGGTCCGAATCGCTCCGGTTGTCGTATTCCCGCAAAATAAATTCGGCGCTATGGTCGGATTGGACTAAATCCTGCATACACATGATTTGTTCCTGATCGACACACACCAGGCCTTTCGCCCTGCGCTGCCGCATTATTTCGTCCGCTTCGGGAATTACATCCGCCATGTCGTATTGAATCTTATTTTCTGAGTCGCCGATGATGATGTTGGTTTTCTCGAAGCGAACCCGTACGCGATGCTCTTTGTCCTGAAAGCGTATGCGTACATCCCAGTTGCGGGGTGATTCCATGCGTACGTGCATATGCTGTTCGCCCTCGGTTAAATCAAATTCTTTCGCGGTGGGGTTGACCAATATAAAAGCCAGAAAGTATACTACAAATATCTTGATGGACATACGAACGCTGTAGTATTCGATGTGAATTCGGTCAAGTACAGTAGAGCGGATCTAATTCTATATCAATATAAATCATTACGACTTCATAAGGATAGGAATTGATGCAAGCAGATAAAAACTGAGTTTGGTCTGTCGATTTCTATTTCTTTCAATCAAGCGGACTGCAGCAACCCATTGCGTCGTATAAAGACCCGGCTATTCCGAAAATTCATGAAAGCAATATTACGCGCAACTTACAGGCTGCCTGTTTTTCTGGCCGTGCTCTGGATTATGGGTCCCCTGGCGCGAATAGCCGCGTTGGAACCTCTGGTTTTGTTCTGCATGCGCGCATTGGCCGGGTTGGTGGCCTGGGCTCACAATGCCGCGCCGGTGAATTCGGCGGCGTTTTTAATTCAGGAATGGCAGCGCATGATGCCCGCTCCGCGTAATCGCTTTCCGATTCAAGACATTTCAGATGCGCAATCCGCATCGGAAGAGCCGGTCGCACGGAACGAGCAAGTCGGCGCCGGTGAGCAATCCGCATCGGAAGAGCAATCCGCATCGGAAGAGCAATCCGCATCGGAAGAGCCGGTCGCACGGAACGAGCAAGTCGGCGCCGGTGAAATTCATTTGCACTGTCCCCTGCGCGACAGCGGTGATGCAAGGGCCTGCTGGCGATTGATGGAGTTTGATCGAACGTTGGTAGCGCGCATGCATGGGCAATTGGTGGTAACCGATTCACAGGCTACATCGGGAAAATCATGTTGCAAAGTAGAAGTGCGCATGACGGCGCAGCCGACCGCATTCTCGGAAGTTCAGGAATCCTGATCCACAACGGGCGGCTCTTCTTGAATGGATTGATCATAGGCATCATCAGACGAAGGACGATTTTCATCCGGAGTTAACGCCATGGTAATTGTGACCGGCAACAGGATGGTATCGGCCACCAGACTGAATGGCAGGTCGATGATTCCAAATACAGGTACACACGCTCCGAGTCCCATGCCGGTGGCGTCGCCGCTGTAACCGATTAATTCCAGATCGGAGCGCGCGCCGCCGTATACCAGCGGCTCCGTTGCATCATCGCGCTTCATGTTTGAACTGAGAGTCGCAACGGACATACAACCGATCTGCCAGACAATCAAACCCGTCAGTAAGGTCGAAATGGTTTTACGAATCAGTATCCGTATGGATTTTGCGCGCATCGCGAGATGCTAAGAATTATAAACTATATGTCAATCAAATCCCGATCGATTCAGGGCCAGTCGTCGATTTTACGTTCGGTCGCGTATATTACATCACCGATCAGTGCGGTCAGATGTTTTCCGTCGGGATTGTTGCGTATATTGAACAATACCACCCAGCCGAAACGACGCGATTGGATGTACGCGTAGCGTGAAGCGCAGCAGTATTGCAAAGCACCGTTGTGCCATACGTTTCTGGAATCGGCATACCTGCGAACGCTCATTCCAAAACCGTAATAAGGATTTTTCGGCTTACCATCGGCATCCAATCCCGGCGCGCCGGGCGGTTGTGCCTGCATCTGTCGCACACTTTCAGATGATAACAGGCCGTCGAACTGCGGGTCATCCAGCGCCACCACGAAGCGCGCCATATCCAGCACATTCCCGGCCAGGCCGCCCGCGGAATCATGCACACTTAAAGGATACTGGTAGGCAAAGGGCACCGATTGACCACGATACTGGCCGAACCATGCTGTGGTCATGCGATTGGATTGGGAATAATATCGGACTTCATTCGGCGCGCGTTCTTCCAATCCGCCACCGGCGGGCATCATAGAGCGCATGTTCAGCTTTCTGAAAATGTTAATCCGCACATAATCATGATACGATGTTTCGCTCGCTTTTTCGATTACGCGTCCCAGCAGCAGGTAACCCAGATTGGAATAGGTGTATTTGCTGTCCGGATCAAAATCGAGTGGTTGTCCCATCATATAGCGCGCTATGTCTTCCGCGGATGCGGGGGGAGTGCGGCCCATTTCCCGGGCGATGCGTGCGGTTTGGAATAGAGGATCGTACGTCGCGTCCCGGTTCCAGCCGCCGGTATGTTGCAATAGCTGTCGAATGGTGATCAATTTCCAGCGTTCATCGAAAGTATCGCCGGACGCCAGAAACGGTTCCAGCGCGAGATAATCATAAACGTGCGTATCCAGCGCGATGATTCCGCGTTGCACCAGTTGCATAATGGCGATGGCGGTAAATGTTTTGGTAAGGCTCTGAATGCGAAAAATCGATTCGGGACGCACCGTTTCACGACTATCCCGATCGGCGTAACCGAATCCGCGCGCGTATACCACACGTCCGTCTTTGATCAATGCCAGACTTGCGCCCGGCACGCTATGTATCCGCATGAATTCCGACATGGCCGCATCGAACGCCTGCAATTGTGGAACGGCCGTTCCAGTGATGGGTAAGTTGCGTGCGACGTTCGGATCATTTTGCGCAGCGACTCCGGTAGGCAGTGTGTACGGTAAAAACGCAATCAAGAACAGAGTGGTAA
>JAGRMX010000234.1 GCA_020441025.1 Leptospiraceae bacterium | reverse complement strand
ATGGATTGCAAACGTTCCTGACTGGTACGCGCATCCGCCAATATTTCATTGATAGCGCCTGTGGCAGTCCGAATCCGACCGGCCATTTTATCGGTAACCGCCGAAAGCTCGGTAATACGATCCTGCAATCCCTGCACCGTGTTGAATTGATCGTCCGTGTTCTCGGCCACCGATTCCATACCGGCGGAGACCTCTTCGGCCGTAACCGTCATTTCTTCAAACGTGGCAGCCTGGTCCTGCGCGTTGTTGGAAAAATTTTCAGAGGTACTGGCCATCTGCTCCGATGTTACCGCCAGATTATCGCTCATGTCTTTGATGCGCAGAATAATGTCCCGAATTTTTTCGGCGAAAATATTGAAATTGGCCGCCAGCTCACCGAGTTCATCACGATCGGACGCTTCCAGGCGAATGGTCAGATCGCCTTCTCCCGCGGCCACATCTTGCAATCGACCGGATACTCTGCGAATTGCACCCGCTATACGCCGCGCGCTCAACAGTCCCACCAGGACTGCCAGAGCCAGGCTTAACAGAGTCGCTCCCACTATAAAACTCAAACCAAACTTATGAAATTTGCGAAACGTGTTCACTTCCGCGAACAATTCCTGCTGGATACTCTTTTCCAGCATTTCCAGGTGGTCCATAGTTTGCGTGTATCGAACATGATACTCTTGCCGCAATCCGGCATTATCTTCCTGATCTATGCGTTGAGCGGTCAATTGACGCAATGCCCGTAAATGGTCGGCCAGCGTTTCTACTTCGGATCGAATAGCCGCGTCCTGCATACCTTCCACAATCCAATCGCCGTGACTGCCGCCTTCCAGCAGTAACTTCACATCCAGTTCCGCGCCGTCCAGATGCGACCACATCAACTTGCGCATTTCGGTATTATCAGTCTGCAAGAAACTCTGCTCCAGTTCAAGGTGCGCGGCTATCAGGTGCTGCTTCAACTCCATGAGAGCGTAAAGCTGTGGGGTGTTGCGTAAAGTTGCGTTTTCGCCGGCTTCATTCACCACGCGCATGGAATAAGCTGAGAATACGCCACCCACTACTATGATGGCGCACACAAACAGATAACCCAATAAGAATTGTGTTCGAATTTTCATAAATTTCCTTAAACAGGCTTTGATTCAGCCGACCGCAAATCGCCGCCGTATACGGGTCCGGCCCGATCGGAGCGGGCGTTCGCTCAGTTCGATTCCCGCGCCGTTCCACCGGATCGCGGTCGGACCGTATACAGTTTAATACTGCTCTGCTTACCCTTTACTCTGGTTTTACGCAGAGGCTCGATGCGCAATTCGGCGCGCATGTTCTCCGATAATCGCTCGGCTACATCCGCACTGATGATTAACGAACTTTTGTACTTACGGGTCAAGCCTTCGATGCGCGAAGCCAGGTTCACCGTATCACCCAGCACCGTATACTCCAGTTTACGTTCATTGCCCACATTTCCGGCAATGATTGTGCCCGAATGCACACCCGTGCCGATGGCAATGGCTTTCTTACGCAATTTACGGCGCTCCCGGTTCATACTCTGCAATTCGGCCTGCATCTCCACCGCGGCGGCAATACATCGATCGGCGTGATCGTCTCCCGGCACCGGTGCGCCGAATACGGCCAGAATCCCATCCCCGATAAATTTATCAATAATACCGCCGTAACGTACGATCACATCGATCATGCGACCCATGTACGTATTCAGAAAATCCAGTACTTCTTCCGGAGACATCTTTTCCGACATGGCCGTAAAATCGCGTATATCCGAAAACATAATGGTCGCGTCAAAGCGTTGCCCACTCAGATTTACGCGGCCGTTCAAGATTTGTTCGGACACTTCCCGGGTCAGATATTGGCCGAAGAGACCTTTGATACGATCGCGTTCTTCCAGACCCGAGACCATTCGATTGAATCCGATGGTCAACTGGCCGATTTCATCACCCGAGCGCACATTCACATAACCGGATAATTGACCTTCACGCAGGGCCTGCATGCGCGCCTGCAATTCCCGGATGGGTTCGACGATATCCACCGTATGCAAGCGCACCAGAAAGAAGGAGTAACCCAGCGCGACCAGACTGGCCAGCACGATACCAACGATCAACAGCACGCTATTGACCGCGTCGATGTAAAACAAAGCGGGTAAATGCAATAGAACCGCACTGCGCAATTTTGATAATGCCAGTGAGCGCGGTCCGGCCGCATCCACCAGGTCTATGTAACGACCGAGTAAGATCGAAATCTCATCGTTGCTGAGTTGCGCCGGATCGGATACGAATGAGAGCGAAGAAAACAGAATCGAACCGCTCATGGCCAGCGGTAGAATTACCGTAATAAAACTGACCAACCACAGTCGTTGGCCGATGCGCAATTCGAATCCTTCCGGCGTACGGGATTGTAATTCGGCCGGACTGAGCACATATTGGCTGTAATGTTTCTGCACCCGATGCTTTTGCCAGCTGAACATAAACAGCGCCGAGAGCACCGCGACTATAGTACTTAACGGAGTGCTGAACATTACGGTCTGCTCAAAAGCCGGATTGCCGAATAGATCCATCCAGGCGGCGGCGAAAACAATAACATTAAAAATGGTAACCACTCCCGCCAGGGTAAAACCGGCCACCGCCGCCGAGTACATCAATCGTCTACGACTGAGTTTGCGCAGCGCAACCGGTATCGGCTCGGCTCGTCGCAACAGCCCGAAGTACTTATACAGCGGGCGATGAAACCAGTAGATAAACAAAACGGCCCCCAGGATCGACAAAACCGGCAGAATGCCCATGCGTTCCTGTCCCTGCCCGTCCGGCGCGAACTCAGGATCGAAAAAAGGAGCAAATAGTTCTTCCCGCTCGTCCGGAGACAGTCCCTCGGCCTTGCGCACGGCTTCTTGAAATCTTTCCGGCTCCGCCCTTACCGCCAGCAGGGGATAATGCTTTACGATCGCAAATGTGGCCACCACGCTGTATAACAACTGGTAGATGAGCATGCCCACGAACACGACCCGTAATACGGAAAAGCGGGGGATAGCCCCACCGGCCTGCGCTGCTCCGCGATTCTCAGTACGCATACTCCACGATGCCTCTCCCCGGGAGTGCCGCAACCCGAAATCAGAGACATCTCCCGCCGTTTCGTGCGCACCGGCCGGTACTTTGCGCGGAAACCGGTGTAGAATAATGGCCGGGCTCCCGCCGGCAAATTCTATTTAGAAACGTCGGGTTGCTCGCCACCGCTATCGATATAAAGGGGCGGCATCCTTTGCATCTTCCAACTGAAATTATGCGTGCATATAAAAAACCGCATATAAAACACATACAAAGAGTGTCGCTGTTCGGGCGCACAATCCCCGGCTTAATCATACTGCTTCATTTTAATTTCACTGATGCAATCACTGCATCATTTTTCAATTTTTGAATTTTTTTATCGGAATTGAAAGCGCAGCGGGCATTCCTGTTCGCAAGTGAATTCGGTTCATAAAAGGCTGTGCCATGTCGGCACTTAATGTCACCGAAACGCAAGCTACAAAACAAAAAGACGCAAGTCAGCGACAAAGATTTCCGTTCGTGAGCGATCATATGATTCGCACACGTTTATTGTTGTTGATTGGCGTGCTTTTGATACTGAACACACCCGGTAATCTGTCAGCACAACCGAACGATCCAATCGCCGACCCTTTGCCGGACGACGGCATAACTCTTCCCGACAATCGGGAGGAACGAGAAACTGCGAACACGGAGAAAGCCGGAGCTGATGTGGAAGCGGACGAATCTTTATCCGAAGGCGATGCTGATACTATAGAAGATCTGTTGATTGAGTCCAATCCGGCCCAGGCGGATTTGTGCGAAGCTGTCTGCAAGCGCGAAATCCATCCGGTAAAGCAGGAGATTGACGATCATGCCCAACGCATTCAGAAACTGGAAGAACGGGAGAAGGAACGACAGGCCGCTCTTGACAATCACAGTATCTGGAACGGCCATGAAAGTCTCGCATGGGCTCCTGTATGGCGCAGCGCTCTGGTACCCGGCTGGGGGCAGGTATATCGGGGAGACGCGGAACGCGGTTATCTGTATACCGGCCTTGCGCTCTTTTTTTTGCTGCGTACTAACAACGCATTAAATGAGTACAATCAATTCCGGGACAACTACAATACATATAATACGCTCAGTCTCCTGAGTACATCATTCAATACGCAGGCCTTTTTATATTTCAGCTTTCTGCGCAATGATCAAAATAACAGTATGATTGCCAGTGCCTCGCGTTACCAGGAAAGCCTCACGTTGTTCGCACTGGTTTATTTCTGGAATGTAGCGGATGCCTGGTTCTCGGGTGAGCGCGAAACACGCAATTTTACCGACGACTCGGCATTGCGCTTTCAAATGCAATTTTACAATGAAACCCACGGTTTCAGCGATTTAGAGAGCAAACCGAACGGAGTGGTCCAGATGGCGCTCACTTTGCGATATTGATCGTTCATCGAAGAACGCAACAGAACCGATATCAAGCATTCTCGTATTGGAATGGGCGGAAAAGTATTTGCCATCGAATCATTACGGGAGTCCTGTTGACGAATCGCGTTCTGGTATTCGGCGCAGGCTCCGGAGAAAAGCCCGGAATTGCGCAATACTGAAGGATTCCCGTGTCGCTTAACGGGTCACTTTTCCAGCAATCCACTGAAAGTGAACCATGCCGGACGATTATATGGCGGAACACCATCATCAACAAATAGTTCTGCACGTTATGGATCGTGACGCCCGCAACCACATCCGGGACGTATTCGATGACCTGGAAAATCGCCTGCGAATTGATGGGATCGGCACGGTTTTGACCACTTCCATCCTGGAACTGGTGGAAAACGCGGTAAAAGCCAATTTAAAGCGCGCATTTTTTCAAAAACACGGCTTTGATATTCACCATCCGGACCAATACCGGCAGGGCGTGCGGGCATTTATCAACGCCTTTCGAACCATTCCACCCGACGAATATCGCCAGGCGTTGCTGGATCTGGATCTGATCGTTTCCGTTGAAGTCGATAACAACGCGCAACGTTTACTTATATACGTAGAAAACAGCGCACTCTTATTATTAGAAGAGGAAAAGCGCATTCGCCGACAACTGGCCGCCGCCATGCAGGCCGAGGCCCTGGAAAGTTTTTATCTGAATTTCGGTGACGAAACCGAAGGCAGCGGCATGGGCCTGGCCATGATTGTACTGTTGATTCGTAACCTGGGATTTCCACCGGAACACTTCCGGGTATTTCACCGGGGCGAGCGCACAATCGCGCGCCTGGAATTTCCCATGGCCGCCGATTATGTACCCCTGCGCACACGCTGGTTACAAGAAAAATCCGGGAGCGATACCGACGGACCGAAAATCGGTTGATGATGCCTGAGGCAGCACGGATACAGTACCCAACAAGGGGGCCTTCCGTATGTCGTATTCAATCATTCCAACCGAGTTGCTGGAAAGCGGTGTTTCCTACCACCGACCAACACCAACCGCGCCTTTACGGGTCAGTATGGATAGCTCGGCCATGGAAGTGATGACCGATTTAAAACAGGTGGCCGCCAGCACCATCGGACCGGAAAGCAGCGTCGAAGAAGCCAATACAAAGATGAAATTACGCGGCGTGCGCATGCTGCTGGTAGTAGATGTGGATGATACCATTCTGGGATTGATTACGGCTACCGATGTTCTGGGCGAAAAGCCCATGCAATACCTGAATGCCCACGGCGGTCAGCATAAGGACGTTAAAGTAAAAAACATTATGACTCCCCAGAGTCAAATTGAAGTACTTTTGATTCGCGATGTAAGTCAGGCTTCCGTCGGAGACGTGGTAGAAACGCTTAAGAAAGTGGGCCATCAGC
>JAGRMX010000233.1 GCA_020441025.1 Leptospiraceae bacterium | reverse complement strand
AATCACATTGAGGGCTCAGGCTGATGAAAAGTACGCCGGTGACATCCGGGAGCAGGATCTGAGAGTAAGCGAGATACTGAACGGCCTGCGGGACGGTCAGGCGGCTCCCACTACGATTCGATTGCGCTATTCGGGAACGCGAGGCGACTATCTGGCGTTTTATGATTATGTTGGTCGCGAAATATATTATCGCTACCGACGCAATCGCTTTGATGATCGGGCCGAACGCAAAATTCAATGGTTAATCGCCGGCCAGGCCTATGCCGTCCAGGGTGACTTCACCGGGATTATGAGCGTCGGCGTCTTTTACAGCCGTAACGACGATCGCTATCGAGAAATCCTGGGAGAACCGGACATTATGCCGGTCTATAATTATCAGGGTGCTCAACCGCTGCGTCTGGAACAGATTATCATCCGATAGCTAACTATATCCCCGGGGATATTCACTGTGATAAAAATCACCATCTGATTCTTTAAAATGGGATGCGCTTTCTATTGCGTTCTTCAGCATTCCGGGTCATAATCAAATCGAAGTACCGGCAACTTAAAATTGTAATAGAAGCTGGCAGAATGTACCGGGAGGAAAGAACATGAACTGGAAAGATCGCTACGAAAGGAAGAAAGTCTCGGCCGCCGAGGCGGTTCGGCAGATTCAAAGCGGTCATCGCATATTTCTGGATGGCAACGCAGCCATGCCCGGGGCGTTGGTGGAAGCGTTACTGGCACGGGCCCACGAATTGGAAAACGTGGAGCTCAATCACCTGCTCGTTTTCGGCAATGATCCTTTCAAGGATTCTCCGCAATTACGGGCTAACGCCTGGTTTCTCGGACCGGGAGTGCGTAAGGCCGTTAACGAAGGACGTGCCGACTATATCCCGATTTTTTTAAGCGAGATTACCGCATTGGTGCGTTCCGGAAACTGGCCGATTGACGTGGCTTTAATAAACGTTTCGCCTCCGGATCGATATGGGTTTATGAGTTATGGCATCGAAGTATCGGTTACCAAGCCGGCCACGGAACAGGCCAAACTGATCATCGCACAGGTGAATGAGCGCATGCCGCGCGCGCACGGCGATTGTTTCATTCATGTAAATGACGTGCATTACTTTGTTGAAAAAGCCGAGGAACCGCTTGAAATTCCGGCCGGCGAGCCCGGGCCGGTCGAACGCCAGATCGGCGAAAACGTGGCCAACCTGATTGAGAACGGTTCCACACTTCAAATGGGTATCGGTGGAATTCCCAACGCCGTGCTGGCCAGCTTACACAATAAACACGATCTGGGTATTCATACCGAAATGTTTTCGGATGGTATCCTGTCGCTGCTTGATTCCGGTGTAATTAACAATCAAATGAAAGGTATGCACCGGGGTAAGGTTATTTCCAGCTTCGCTATGGGTACCCGCGAACTTTATGATTACATAAGCGACAATCCCTACTTTGAATTTCATCCCAGTCACTACACCAACGATCCGTTCATCATCTCCCGAAATAATAAGATGGTGGCCATTAATTGCGCCATTGAGGTCGATTTAACCGGTCAGGTATGCGCCGATTCCATCGGCTCCGACATCTACAGCGGAATCGGCGGTCAGGTGGATTTCATACGAGGCGCGGCGCGCTCACCCGGCGGTAAGCCGATTATAGCGTTGCCGTCTACGGCAAAGGGCGGCTCGGTTTCACGCATTGCGCCATTGCTGACACCGGGGGCCGGTGTCGTAACCAGTCGAGGTGATGTTCACTATGTGGTAACCGAATTCGGTGTGGCCAACTTATTCGGAAAGAATCTGCGTCAAAGAGCCGAAGCCCTGATCAACATTGCGCATCCCGATTTTCGGGCCGAACTGCGTAAAGAAGCGCGCTGGTTAAATCTATGATTAGAATTTTCCGGCCGAAGTTGAGGTGTGGCATCGCCCACGTGCAAATATGGAAGATCAAATGCTGACGGTAATTTTAACTTGCGAATAAATGACGGAGGTTGCGGCCGAACCGACAACCTCCGCTATTAAAAATCCGAAGTTAGATTTACTTCTAATGACTGCGCGCAATCCGCCGTAAATCTTTTTGAATCTGTTCCAGTTGTTCCTGAATTTCGTGAATTTCATCCTGAATGTGCAATGTTCCGGATGCCCGTCGATTTTCACGTCCTTCCTGCTCTTGCTCTGCCTGGGCTTCATCCATGCCGTTTAAGATTACACCGACCATAAGGTTCAGGAAGATCATGGTACCCAGCAATGTGAAGCTTATAAAGAAAAGAGGCGATGCAATCGGAAACGATTCGTTATTTTCAACGGTACATTGCAGATCGAATTTCTCGACTCCGTACGGATAACCCAGACAACCGTGCATCTGTAAGTACATCAAATCGGTCCAGTCTTCCAGTGTAATGGCTCGATACAGCGCCACCATTGACTTAGGCAGATCGCCAAAATTTACCGGATCATTCACGGAGAACAAAAAAGTACCCGCTACGGCATAAATGTAAAACAACAGCAGCAATAATACGGCTACATAGCCCATGGATGGTATACTTTTGAGGAGCGCACCCACCAGGATTTGCAATCGGGGTACCGCCCGCACCAGACGCAAAACCCGCAGTAATCGCGCCAGACGCAACACGGTTACATACTCGCTTTTGATGGGCATCAGAGCGGCGGCCACAATCAAAAAGTCGAATACGTTCCAGGGGTCCTTAAAATAGTTCCACGGTCGCGGCCATTCGGCGCCCATCTTAATAATAATCTCCACAATGAAGATGGTCAGAATGGTCTGATTGATTAAATGCAGAATCGTTCCATAACGATCCACCATGGACGGGTAGGTTTCGATCCCGACGATAATCCCCGCAAAAATAATTACCGTCGTAATTGTGCGGGGAAACCAGTTGGAATCCGCGATTGATCTCAACACAGCGATCATATACTTGCCACCTTGCGTTAAAATAAATTGAAACACAAAAAAACCCGTTCTGACCGATAACCGCACATCTTAATTGAAATGGATGTGCGCTATCCGGGAGAACGGGCTACAGACCGCCGCAGCGTTCTGTTGAGCTGTCTATTTTTTTAAGAATTTCATCATGGCGCGCAATTTTTCCCCGACCTGTTCGATGGGATGTTTAGCGCCTTCCGCTCGCATACGATTGAATTCCGGATAACCTTTCTCCGCTTCCGCAATCCACTGTTTGGCGAATTTCATTCCCTTTTCTTTCTGGATGTCGTTCAACACGGCCTTCATGTTTTCTTTCACACGAGCATCAATTACACGCGGGCCGCTGACGTAATCGCCGTATTCGGCCGTATCGGAAATGGAATAGCGCATCCGGGCCAGGCCGCCTTCATAAATTAAATCGGTAATCAGTTTTACTTCGTGCAAACATTCGAAATAAGCGATATCCGGATCGTAACCGGCTTCTGTGAGGGTTTCAAATCCGGCCATAATTAAGTTGGAAACGCCCCCGCAGAGTACGGCCTGCTCGCCGAATAAATCGGTTTCGGTTTCATTGCGAAAGTCGGTTTCCAGAATACCGGCGCGCCCACCACCCACTCCGGAGGCATGCGCCAGGGCGCGTGCGCGCGCCTTACCGGTAGCATCTTGATGGATGGCAATCAACGCCGGAACTCCGCCGCCTTCGGTGTAAACACGCCGCACCAGATGTCCGGGACCTTTGGGCGCCACCATGTATACATCCACATCCGCCGGCGGTTGAATCAACTCGAAGTGAATATTGAATCCGTGCGAAAATACGAGTGCGTTGCCCGCCTTGAGATTGGGCTCAATCGCTTCTTTATATATTTGCGGTTGCACCTGATCCGGTGCCAGCAGTTGAATGATGTCGGCCCGTGCGGCTGCATCCGAAGGTGATAACACCTCAAAACCGTCTTCCCGTGCCGTCGAAACCGATTTGGAGTCGGGACGCAGCCCGATGATAACATTCAGACCCGCATCACGCATATTCTGGGCCTGTGCGTGTCCCTGACTGCCGTATCCCAGCACCGCTATGGTGCTCCCGGACAGCACGTTCAAATCACAATCATTGTCGTATAAGATCTTTGCCATAGTGAAAAACAATGGCGGTGTCGGGGCCGGATGTGGCAACTAAAATTGTTCACGCAGCTTGCGATCTATGCGGACATAAAACAGATTCACCGCGATTCAATCAATAGGCGGCAATCAAAATGGTCTCTATTTCGTTGCGATCCAGTTCCCGGGGCGTATTGCGCGCGTACGGGATCATAAAGGCCTGCTCGGCAATATCCGGCAGTGAGGCTTTATCAATTTCAAATTCCGAAAGTCGCTGGGGAACTTTGAGTTCCATGAAGATTTTACGCACACCTTCCACCGCTTTGATGGCGGCTTCAATTACGGTTATGTCTTTGATATCCTCATCCAGAGCCCGGGCTATCTGGACATATTTACCGGCGGATGTGGTCAAATTGTATTCCATAATGTGCGGCAGCAAAATTCCCATGGCGGTGAAAAAGTTCAATCCGGTCAGGTTGTGCGTAGCCGTGGCGATGGAAAAAGAAAGTCCCAGCATGCTATTGGAATGAGCCATGCCACATAATACGCTGGCCATACACACGTTCATACGCGCGGCATGATTCCCCGGCTCGTTTATCAAATGCACCAGATTGCGTGTAATTAACTCGATAGAGCGCAATGAAATGGATGTGGTAATTTCATTGGCTCGCTTGGACAGAATCGATTCCACATTGGCCGAAAGAGTGGCAATACCGGCCCGGGCCAACTCCGGTGCGCTCAACGGAGCGGTAATATTGGGGTCTACAAAGATCATGGCCGGGTACAGACGATAATCACTGGAATAAAAACTGGTGCGTGCTTCGGTGTTATTCACGGTAAACAACGGACTGCTTTCTTCGCCCATCCCGGGCACGGCGGGTACAGTAATGACCGGCAGGGGTGGTTTTTTTAATGGTAACGTACTGCTCTGTAGATCGGCGGCGAAGACGTCATTGCGGGTTAACAGGGCGATGGTTTTGGCGGCCTGAAAGGTCTCGCGCGACCCATAGGCCAGGATCAAATCGGCCTGACACTGCCGGGCAAAATAAGCGGCGGTATCCAGGTCTTCCGCGTCGGGCATCTCGAGAATGTCATCGTACAGGATGGCTCCGGTGGTATATTTTTCGAGACTCGTTTTAATCACCGCCAGTTCATCGGGATTGCTCAATTCATTCTGAATGGACAACAGCAGCACCCGCGCGCCTATATCCTTACAAAACGAGCCGATTTTATGCGTTGAATCGCGTTCAAAGTACACACGCGATGGAAATTGATAATGGACCCAATCAAACATGTATCGAATACCGGGAAGATCAATCGTCAGGCGTTTGAGCAGGCTCTACGCCATTATGGATTGGATCTAACAATAACACAGATCGATCAGCTCTGGCGATTCCACCAGCATCTGCGTCAGCGCAATCCGGAGTTAAACTTAACCCGTATACATAATTTCGACAATATGGTGCGTAAGCACTACGTTGATTCCTGCATAATTGATAGAATTCTGCGTTCGGAAGGCATTTTCCTCCCTTCCCCGCTACTTGATCTGGGTTCCGGGGCCGGCTTTCCGGGGATTCCGTTGGCCATTCTACGGCCCGATGTGCAAATCATTCTGGCGGAAGGGAGACAGAACAGGGCCGAGTTCCTCACCGAATGCGCGGATTTGCTGGAATTGCGAAATGCAGTCATCCATGGCCATCGTATCAGCTCCCGGAGTGAACTTGCTCTACAGCCCCAGGGAGTCATCAGCAGGGCGGTGGAAGATATGGGCGCGACTCTGCGTCGTGTTTTTGATTGGCTTCCGGATGGAGGACGGGTCATTTTCATGAAGGGCCCCGAGT
>JAGRMX010000232.1 GCA_020441025.1 Leptospiraceae bacterium | reverse complement strand
CCCAGATGGGTACACATGGTACGTTGGGCATCGGCGGTGGTCATAACCACGCAGGTTCCGGTGGGGCCATGGTCTTCGTGCATGGGCCGGCCATAAAGAGTGACCCCGTTGCGTTCCAGATCGTGTCGGTAAAACTCGCCGTTGGGATCGTCCGATACCTTACCGGTATACACCGCCCGGCCACCGCTGCGGGCTATGGTCCACATGGTATTCGCGGCGGACCCGCCCGATCGGAGCTCCAGCTGGTGATCCTTCAAATCCAACAAAATGTCTCCCTGACGATCGCCATCGGCCAGAGTCATTATGCCCTTATCCAGTTTGTGCTTGCTCAGAAAGTCATCCTGGACGAATGCGAGGGTATCCACCAGAGCGTTGCCCACTCCAAAAACATCTATCTTTCTATCATTATTTACACTTGCCACATGTTCACATTATTTTTAGCTACAATCCGTGCAAGGAAAATGGCGGAATGCGGCATCGCCCCCTGAAAGCGGAAGGCGGCCATGGAATTGATCGAGTCATATTTGACTTACAAGCATTCGCAGGACGAACGGGCCGGACGGGATGTGGCGGACTATTTTTATAGTAACCTGAGCCTCTGGTACGATCGCAATCAACCTCCGGCCGATTTCATTGGCGATTTCGATCGTTTTTTTGCCGCCATCGAGCATGATCTGCTCTCTCCCGCCGATCTAATCGACCTGGGCATCATGCAGACCGCCGAGGCCATTCAGAGTTTCATGATTGATGACGGCAGCGATCGCATTACCTTATTCTATCTGGGCGAAGCGCGCATGCCCTTCTTTGCCCGGGTAGACGAAGACGCCTACCGACAGTTCAAGCAACACGAGTTCCTGGAGATCGATTTTCAGATTTTCGAGATTATCCACGGCGACTTTCCCCATTATGCGGCCCAGCAGTTTCTACTGGAAAATGAATGGGTGGATGTCTGGCTGGTATTGCGTTATCTCGATTCGCTGGACGACTTTGAACTGGAACTGGATCTGTTCGAACAGATTATTAGAAAGCGTGACGCATATCACGAGCAGCTGATTCTGTTTGCGTATCTATTGGTCGTCGAGCCCGATCTGGTGCGCGCGCTGGTCGAAAAAAATGGAGCGCCTTCCGGATTGAATTTACCATCCGATATTTCCGTTCCTTTGATGCAAACCGCCCTGCGCATACTGGAAGAGTGTATTGAAGACGGCGAACTCAAGGCCACGTTCGAGGAACTGTTGCCGCCGGAGCTGGAAAAGGAAGGCCTGTTTCTTTTACTGGCTTTATTTGAAATTACTCATGCCCACCTGGGACCCGGTTGGGTACGTTTATTGGAACGGGCCGCATCCAATCTCTGGGCCATTCATTTAAGCGCCGATGACGAAGAAGTGGTGAATTACCAGCCCATCGCGGAATTTGCCGGCAGTATTATATCGCTATTGCCGGATGATGATCTGGAGCATGTACTGCGCACTTCTCTGCTGCTGCCGATTTTTTTCGAGCACATTGCCGGTTACAATCCGGAGGCTTTTCATAATTTGATCATGCCGCTGGCCGCCGTCCCGGAGATTTTTATACACGAACTGGAAATGCATTTACCGGAAATTTATACGGAAGACGTGGAAGGCGACGTGCGTCTGGAACGCATGCGTATGGCCGCCCAGAGTGTCGGGCATGATTTGTTGATCAAAGACGGCCGTGTGACCATGGTTCGCAGAATGGAGGATTGAAGCGACATGGCTCCCGGTTTTTTCCAAATTACATTGAAGGTGTTTCTGGTGAATGCTGACCGGGATTTATTGGTATTGCGCGATGCGAAGCAACAGTGCGGCGATTTACCGGGCGGTCGACTGGATCCGGGGGAGATTTATCAACCGTTTACGCGCAGCATTGAACGGGAATTGCGTGAGGAACTGGGTACCCGCTGGAAGTATCGGCTCATTGACACGCAGCAACCCTGCTTTGTGTTCCCGCACTTTATTCAGGAAAGCGACAGCGAAGCGCTGGGTCTGGCATTTCGCGCCGAGTATCTTTCCGGAGACCTGACGCTTTCCGATGAACACGACCGCATGGAATGGGTCTCGCTATCGGACTATGACCCCCGGGGTTATTTTCCCGCGTATCTGGTGGATGCGGTATTGGAATTTCAGAAATCTTATGCAAGTGGTCTAAGAAACGGTTATGAAGCAGATTAACGTTTCATTATTAAGTCGATTCTGATGGCGACCTTAATATATCCGCTCGGTTATCCGTTCAGTGATCCGCTTCAAAGCCGAGGGCGATTTGACCCGTGCGTGCCATTTCAATGATGCCGAAGGGCTGCAACATGTTCAAAATGCCTTTGATACGGCGATTGTTGCCGTTCACTTCGATGAGCATGGTTTCATCGGTCAGTTCGCTGACTTTGCCTTCGAATACGTCTACGATGGCCAGTAGTTCCATGCGATTGTCTGCCGTGGCTTTTACCCGTACCAGTAGCAACTCGCGCACCACCGAACTATGATAGGGCAAAGTTTTCAGCTCAATGACATCGGGCAGTTTCAATAGTTGCCCCTTGAACTGGACCAGGTCGTTGTCATTGCCGTGCATCACGATGGTCATGGTGGAGACTTCCGGTTGCTCGGTGGTTCCCACGGCGATGCTGTCGATGTTGAATCCCCGACGCGTGAAGAGTCCCGAGACATGACTCATAACTCCGGGCCGATTGCGAACATAGATGGAAATGATGTGTTTGGTGCGCTCACTCATCTACTCGCTAATCTCCGGGGTAACGGTGACGCGTCAACCCCGAATCATTTTATTCTGGACGGGCCAGGGCCCGGAGCGGATCACACAGATCTATGTTTTTGATTCGCATTGTCCTGTTCCCACTTCGGCTTTTGTTGGCCGGCTGGTATCGTCTGCGTAATATACGACGGCCCGGCAACGTTCTGTTTCATCAGGTGCCGGATCAGTTTACCATGTTGCGGCCATCCGGTTTGCTCTCCATGCTGATCCCGCGCCAGGAATATCATTTTTATGATTATCTGGCTTTAATCGAATTGATTCGTAAAAGCGGATACATCCGAAAACTGGTCCTGTTCGTGCCGCCCATGCAGGCCGGTTGGAATCAAATTGAGCAAATCGGACGCGGTTTACAATCTTTGCGGGAAAGCAATGGAATGGAGATCATCGCCTGTTGCGACGGCGGCAACTTAAAAACCCTGTATATCATGTCGTATGCCGATCGGCGATTGGGCGCCAGCGAAGGATCGTTTTATAATAACCTACCCGGTGCGGATTCCTACTTCTTCAAGAACGCTCTGGCCCGGGTTGGCATTGCCGTCGAAACTTACAGCGCCGGGAAATTTAAAGCCCAGGGTTTTGAAATGCTGACGCGATCCAATTCCTCTCCGGCCGGACGTCAGAATCAGAAACAATTGATCCAGGATTTGCGCGGCATAATCGAAGATAGATTGCAGAATGCGGTCGGATTGGACGAGCAACATCGTAAACAGGTGGTGCAACTGATTCGCAAACGGCTGACCTTCGATATGCGAGATTTAGTACGGAGCGGATACGTGCACGCACAGGTCTCGCCGGAACGTTTTCGCGATTTCTTATTCCTGGGAAAGGAATCCGAAACCGCGTCCGAAGTCCGGCATTTTTTATATAGAAATGACGGGACCGATGCGGAGAGCGGTGAACTGGCGGAAACAAAATCGACGGAACCGACTCCCGCCGAAGTGAAGGCCCAGATGCGCGCGTTTCGACGACAGCAAATTCAATTCAAACGCGAGCTCAAAGCCGAAGCGCGACTGACCCGCAATTTGATCAATGAACGCCAGCTTGCGAAACGCTACCAGCGCTCACGATACAATCCCTTTCGCTTTCGCAATGATCCCATGCTGGCGCTTGTGAATCTGGAAGGGCCCATCACAATGGGGCGCCCCGGCGATGACGCTCGTCCGCAGGTGATTACCGCCTATCCCTACCGCGACATTTTGCGCGCTCTACGCGACTCGTCCGAAGAAGCGGTGTTCTTGAATATTAACAGTCCGGGCGGTTCCGCCGACGCCAGCGAGTTGCTGTTTGAGGCGATCTATGCCCTGTCGCGTATAAAGCCGGTTTATGCGTTGGTGGGCGGCGTGTGCGCCAGCGGAGGCTATTATCTGGCCTGTGCGGCCAATCGTATTTATGTACCCGAATTGAGTATCAACGGTTCCATCGGTGTCATACGTATCCGACCGAATCTAAAGAAAATGTATGATCAATGGGGTATAAAGAAAGAAGTTCTATTTCCGCAACCGGAGCGCGACCTGTTATCGGAAGCGGGGCCGATCTCGGTCGCGTCACAAAAACGCATGCGTGCCGAACTGGCCGATGCGTATCGTCTTTTTTTGAAGCGTGTCTGCCGTGGACGCGAACTGGATCAACGTGTGGTGCACAAGATGGCCGAGGGACAGGTCTGGTCCGGACGACGATTTCGAACCGGACAGATGGCCGATGGACATGAAACCTTTATTCAGGTGATTGACGAATATCGGCGCAACGCAGGACACCCGGACAGCAAACAATTCAGGCTGAACTTATATCCGGAAAGCAAAACCGATGTGCGCACATTACTGGGCGAACGTATGCCCTCACCTTTCAGCATGATGCGAGTGTTGGGTGCCGACCTGCCGCGACAGGTTCAGGATTGTCTGCGGGTTTTCGCGGACGCCGGACAAAAACGACTTTTTTATAATCCCTATCTCTTGCACGCGACAATCGGATCGGTCACCGCTCATTCAGAACAGAGTGTTTCGAACAATAATCATAAGCGAGCGCAGCGGTCCGGGATCGGAAGAACGCGATTCTTACATGCCCGTTCGAACCGACAAAGCCTTCCGAGCATAATTTTGCCCTGAATGGATCTATTCTATTAACAGAATTTATGACTTGAAATTTTATTCTGATATTGCGGTTTATATTGGAAACTTGATAATCTGCCTGACTCCAGTGAACATTTTAATGAACGGCCGACGGCATTCCAGTGGTATCAGATCAGATGCGACCGATTCGATTTTGTATTGTAATATTATCGCTGTTAGTACTCCCATTCTGTTTCGGACGGGGTGAGCAAGATGAGCGTCGGGATTCAATTTCGGCGGACGAATCTTCCGCAACGGAACCGGGAATCCTCATTCAAGATTACCGGTTTCAAACGGCCCGCTTCTTACCCGATACGGAATACGGCTCGCATTTCGATTTGCTGCCGAATAACCCGCATCAAGGTACCGAACACATCTGGATGCGTTTTTCCCTGGATACGGAGGAATTGGCGGCATATCGAAATTCCACATTGATTTTACAAATGGAAGTGCGTGGTTCCGCCCGGGTGCGCTGGAATAATCAAACCGTATATCCGATCAAAGACACGGTGCATATGAGCAACCGGTTGGAGGCAGGCAATGCTACGCGCGCGCCCGTCCGGCAATCATTGCTTATCTATGTACCCGTTCCGGCGCATATAATTCAATCCCGCAATGAAATTGAAATCGATGTAGAGAATTTTTATTTATATCGCGGTGGTGTGCGCTCTGTTCGACTGAGCCCCGCGCGCGTTGCTCTGCAATACGGGGAAAATTCAAATGTGCTCTGGATTGTCGGTGTCTGGATCGGAATATTTTTTCTGGCCGGTCTGTTTAATGGAATCATATATGCGAGCAACCCGCGCAATACGACGCATTTACTGTTCTGGTTTATACCCTGGTGCATGGCGTTGTACACTCTGGGCGGCATTCCGGGCTTATCATCATTCGCAGTCGATTTCCGATCTGTACTTATGTATGTTCCGGTAATTTCGGTGATGCTCTTATACGTGATCATTCCGACTTTGTTGTAC
>JAGRMX010000231.1 GCA_020441025.1 Leptospiraceae bacterium | reverse complement strand
TTCACGCGCCCTGTTGGAGTTCACGCGCCCTGTTGGAGTTCACGCGCCCTGTTGGAGTTCACGCGCCCTGTTGGAGTACAAGAATCGTACTTTACAGCACTCCTATCGACGAGCGCACAATCAAAGCATGCAGAATGAAAGCTGCCCCATATGCACGGCTCATCAACAGATAGAACCTCTACAGGAAGGCGAGCACTGGATTCTTCGGCTGGCGGAAAGCGCGAAAAACTGCCCGGGATATTTATATCTGGAACCCCGCGCCCATATCGAGTCCTTTGCTCAGATTTCACCGCCGGCCTGGACCGAATTTGGATCAATGATGCAGAGTGGTATGCAGACTATTCAGCAGAACTGGAATCCGCGCAAAATCTACGTAGCAGTCATCTCAGAGGCCGTTCCCCATATACATTTTCACCTCGTCCCCCGGCATACGGATGAATCGAAAGGCTTCGACTATTTACGCTCGGCTCTGGAGGGTCGCCTGCCTGCCAGGGAGTAATTTGGTGGCCAACAGGCCCGCCCACCAGTTTATGCTCCAATTATTATGAAAGCAGAAAGCGCCAAACTCAACGAACAACTTGAAAGCACTTTGAAGCGGGTCACTGAGCACCTGGCCCGACAGGCCGAAGATGGCGGACGCATTTCGGTCTCTAAAATGGATGAGAACCAATACGTTCATTACAATCTGGCCTATCATACGGCCGAAAGTCGCATATCCAGCCAGTTCACCGATTATGCGCACGATCAGGGCAAGGGTACCGGTGAACTGGAACAGAACATGGCTTACATTTTTGCCGGAGAAGCCCTCAATCGCCTGCGGGGTGAATTAGCCGGTCGGATGGATGAATACGGCATTTCCAGTGACGATTTGAACGCACTGTTCAGCACCGAGAATAATAAGATCATTCAGGACGCCACGAAGTATACGCGATACAACTCAGTATCCGATCAGGTAATGGATGGCCAACATGGTGCCAATGCCCTGGGTGAAGACCACGCAATGCTGCGCGATACTTTCCGACAATTCGCGGACGAAGTGGTGGCTCCTCAGGCGGAGCATGTGCATCGTCATGACGATTTTATACCCGATGACATTTTAAATGGGCTGGCCGAAATGGGCGCCTTTGGATTGTCGATCCCCGGCCAGTACGGCGGATACATGGATGACTATGGCAACGTGGGCATGATGGTCGTTACCGAAGAGCTATCCCGCGGCGGCCTTTCCATCGCCGGTTCGTTGATAACCCGACCGGAAATACTGAGTAAAGCGATTATAAAGGGCGGAACCGAAGAGCAAAAACAAAAGTGGCTGCCGAAACTGGCGGCCGGTGAAATCTTTAACGCGGTCGCGGTTACCGAGCCGAATTATGGCAGCGATGTGGCCGGCATGAAAGTGGCCGCTGAGAAAACCGACGGCGGCTGGTTGCTCAACGGGGTTAAGACCTGGTGTACATTCGCCGGTTACGCCGACGCGATGATGGTATTGGCTCGCACCGAAAGCGACCCCGATCTGAAACACAAAGGTCTGTCCATACTCATCGCCGAAAAACCACGCGATAAGGGACACAGGTTTGAGCATACCCAGGACGGTGGTGGCAAAGTAGAAGGCAGCGCCATCGCCACCATCGGCTATCGCGGTATGCATAGCTTTGAGGTAAATTTCGATAACTATTTTGTGCCCGATGAAAACCTGGTGGGTGGAGAAGCCGGACGCGGCCAGGGATTCTATTTGCAAATGGCCGGTTTTGCCGGTGGCCGTGTGCAAACCGCCGCCCGGGCGAACGGAGTTATGCAGGCCTCGCTGGAAGCGGCGGTGCGCTACGCATCCGAGCGCAAGGTGTTCGGACAGGAAATCGGCAACTATCAGTTGACCAAATGGAAAATCGCCCGGATGGCCATGATCGTGCAGGCTTCACGCCAGTACGCCTTTCATGTGGCCCGCCTGATGGACGATCACAAGGGCGCCATGGAAGCTACGCTGGTCAAATTTTACGCCTCGCGGATTTCCGAATGGGTGGCACGGGAAGCCATGCAGATTCACGGCGGTATGGGTTACGCGGAAGAATATGCGGTATCACGCTACTTCGTAGACGCGCGCGTGTTTTCTATCTTTGAAGGCGCGGAAGAAGTTATGGCACTGCGTGTCTGTGCGCGTGATTTACTGAACCAGATCATGGGCAAAGGTTGAGAACACCTTACAAAACGATTGCGCCAAGGCAAAAGGCCGGATAGTTTTATCCGGCCTTTTTTTATGCCCATCCAGGCAGTGCCGATCCAACTGCGATAACAATTGCACTATCAGTTCGATATAAAAAATCATCGAGCCTGGCGACCGGTTTGCATTTCCCAGATGGCAATCTGTGTGGGAGTTACGGCGAACTGCGCATCCAGCAATTCAGCGCTATCGTCGTCATATTCGAAAATTTCCATGGACCCACAATGACGGATTCGGGACGGCTGCCCATAGGTTTGTAACCAGGCTTCTTTCTGCAAACCGTCCATAAGTACAAACCGATACTCGGCCGGCGGTTCGGCACTGAACAACCAGTACAGATTGCGAATCCATGGTCTGGGCAACGCATCATTCACTTCTACTGAATGCAGATACGCTCGAGCCGGTCCCGCATTCCAGTAATCACTCAATCCCATTTGCCAGTGATTGCGGCGGGCAAGGTCGGCCACACACGCGATTCTTTCCGGTTGCCAGTCCATAATTTTGCCCGGAGTAATCATCCGACCACCAAACATAATAAAAACTGAAAAAGCAACCGCAGTCAAAAGGGCAGTCGGGATGAATCCGCCAGTAGATAACAAAACACCAAATCGATTTCCAGAGGCATTGCCGCTTTCGGCACCCACAACCGAATGATTTGAACGGTGTGTTATAAACCGATACACCAGGACTCTACCGATCAGCGCGCAATTCCAGGCGCAGGCCATCAGACAACTGAAGGCTACCGCACAGAAATAGCGTTGCGGCGATAGCATGGAAAGGTAGACCGCGCAAAAAATAGAGATGATTGTGCAGAATACAAACGCATTCAGCATTATGAACTGATCCCGACCTGCGTCGCAAAAATCTAAATTGACCCGATCGCCTGTGCCGCTCCCTGAGGAAACGTTTGCAAAAGGTTGCCTTTTAGATCGCATCCATCGCAACGTGAAACCCGCCGCAATCATCGAGGAGATGTGTACCAAAATATAAGGATATATATCCAGCGGAATGTGAAACTCCTGCATGGCCGCTTCCGGTCGCACAAGGGTCTCTAAAAATCGACCGGTCAGATTCATATCTACCGGCATCCAGAATCCGGATTGAAATAAGATCGAATTCAATCCCATTCCGCACAGTACGGCACATACCGAAAGCAAGGTTTCCCGGACGAGCCAACGTTTCGTGTACAATCCATGCAGTATCGCGACGGCAATCCAGGGCAGGCAGAAAGCCGGAATAAAATAAAAATCCGAGGCGGTGCTGAAAACAATCAGGACAAACAACACGGCTGAGCGAAGGGAAATGATTCGAATGCCGTTCGTTGCGTCCGGCACTGCGCCGGCCGGTGCGTACAGCCCGGTAATCAACATCATAAAGCAAAGCCACGCCATAGCACTGGCGCCGCCATGATGTCCAGGACGCAGCACAGCCACCCCCAGGCTGGAAGTATGTCCCTGCCACACAAGTAGAGCATACCAGAGGCTGACCGCCAACAAACTCCACAGCAGATGAATGTCCCGGCGAAATGGAAAAACCCCCGGGCGCAATCCATTGGCCAGCACACCGATCAACGGAATGCCCAGCCAGTAGGCCAGCAGAGCCAGATGAACACTGTCGGAGAGAATCAAGGGGACGTACTGCAAAACCGCGTCCGGAAAAAAGGCCGGCGCCGGCGGTAGCGCCCAACCGCGCATCGGATAGGTGCCCGCCATCCAATCGCGAAAGAAATTTATGTGAAAAAATACATCCGCATTCGCCAGCCACTCCGGCGGCGCCGAATCCATGCCACCCGATTCGGTAAGCAAAATCCCGAAGGACAGATAGCCGATTGCAAGCAGCATCAGAACGCCCGGTCCAAGAATCGCGACGGTCGCTACTCGCGAGCTGTACTTACGCCTGGTCATTTTCGAATCGCCCTTCACAGTCGTTTTGAATCGGCTCGCGACCTGCTAAAGTTCTTTACTCCCGGGCAAAAGTATGCTATGCTGATTCCATATCAATCACACTCTCCGGTATAAGGAAGACATAATATGGAAACACGAATTGGCGCAGAAATTGGACTTTCAAAGGTAAATCGGGGCGAAATCGTGAAAATCCAGACTCAGAAGAATGACGCGAATCTGCCCGGATCACCCACTACCAATCGACAGGCGGAACAGATTGCGCAGGACGCGTCTGCCCTGCGACCTATGGACAATAAGTCCCGCTTCCAGCTATTGGGCAATACGGTGAATATTCAGGCCTGAGGCTTATTCCGTATAGAACAGTTCAATCAGGTGGCCATCGGGGTCGGAAATCAACAGTGATTCGCCGCCTTCAATGGCCAACGGCCCTTTAATAATATTGATTTCATTTTCTTCCAGCTCTTCAATGGCGCTGGTAAAGTCGTCTACATCCAGCACGTACGAGAGGCTGACTTCACCCGGATTGGTGATGGCCGATTGAAACCCATCAATAAAGTTGAACCGGACGGTGATAGGGTCCAGATGCACCAGGGCATACGTTTCGGTTTGCTCGAGCAGATCAAATCCCAGGATGTTCTGATAAAAATCGACCGAGCGATCCAGATTACTCGAACCCAACGAGATATGATGCAGTCCTTCCAGTAAGATCATGTCTTTTTCTTGTGTGTATATTTCCTGAATATTGCCCGGACGGACCGGAGCAAATGTCATCATCCACAACCCGACCGGGGCCTTCAAACACTTTCTACGATTCCGGCATTGACCCGATTTGCAGGCCATGCGCGGGAGTATCCGGAGCGCGAAAGCCGGAAAATTGGGTCCGTTTGTATCAAGCTTTCCGGTTTCCGGACGAAAGTGAAATATGGGCACCCGAGCACACACTGTTTCAACCTGGTTCGCATTCCCCGGTCGGCACATCGGTCGGTGGTTTACGTCCGCGCTGATTCTATGCCTGAGTTTGCCCCTTAATCCGATCTGGCCGGTCGCTCCCGATAACGGCAATGAACCGGTCCGCCTGGAGTTTCGTCTTGAAGCCGACGATGTCCTGACTGTCAGCAAGCACCAGGATATTCAGATTATCCAGGGCCCGCAGGTAGAATCCAGAGAAGAGCTCAATCGAATTGTATTAAAAGTAGAAGAAACCGGGGCGAATTACGCGCAACTGGCCGGTTTCTTCCATACATACGCGCGCACGCCCGCGCACGTGGGAGAGTACAAACGCGATCGGGATTTTGAGTCGCGCTTTTTAATTTACCGGGATGGTCACTATGAAGTTCCGGACGATTTCATTATGCCCAATTTGCGCAGCCTGCCCACTTTTCCGGACCAGGCGGTACGCCCCGGCGATCAATGGTCGGCGGACGCGCTGGAAACCATGGATTTCGGCAGCCTGAAAGTAAAATTGCCCGCCCGGGTCGATTATACCTATACCGGCCTGCGTCCACTCAGCATGCCCGATGGCAGCCGGCGAAATTTTGATCGCATCGAATACACTTATACGTTCAATCATCGCATCCAGCAGGGCGGGATTCTGGCCATTGCCGGCTATTCGGCCTGCGAAATGTGGTTCGATCGCGATGCAGGCGTTCCGGTGTTTGACGCCAATCGCCTGGTGTATCGTTTCTTCCTGGCGGACGGCAACGTGCGCGAGTTTCATTTTCGCATCGATTCCTGGTACATCAGATCG
>JAGRMX010000230.1 GCA_020441025.1 Leptospiraceae bacterium | reverse complement strand
TGGCCCTGGCTTTGCCCGTGGTGCGGGACGGATGGTGCGCGCCGGAAATAGTGGAATCGGCCTGTATGCAGGTCGGTGCGAGTCGCCATCCGGTAGTGGAACGTTTTTTGAATGTCGGTGAGCAGTTCATACCCAACGACATTCAATTGATTGCTCCGGAGCGTACGTTTGCTATCATTACCGGTCCCAACATGGCCGGGAAATCGACATACATCCGGCAGGTGGCGCTGGTGCAACTGCTTGCGCAAATGGGATCGTTTGTTCCGGCCACACAGGCGCGACTCTCGATTGTGGATCGCATTTTCACCCGCATCGGCGCGCAGGACAATCTGACCCGGGGCGAATCGACCTTCTTTGTGGAAATGCTGGAAACCGCGCGTATCCTCAATCAATGTACCGATCAATCGCTGGTCATTATGGATGAAGTCGGTCGCGGAACGTCCACCTATGACGGCATGTCGCTGGCCTGGGCGATTGTCGAATATCTGAGCGGTGATGGACGCGCTCGCCCCCTGACGCTCTTCGCCACTCACTACCATGAATTGACCGCTCTGGGAGAACGAGATGTAGTGCACAACCTGACCATGGACGTGCGCGAAATTGAACAAAAAGTTATCTTTATGCATCGAGTAATCGAAGGCGCCGCCGACCGATCGTACGGTATTCATGTGGCCCAATTGGCGGGCTTGCCCCGGGAGGTGATTGATCGGGCGCAGGAGAAGCTACAGGAACTGGAAGCCGATGATGACCGGCGCAAAACGGATGTGATGGATCGTCAGCGCAATCGGCGTAAAAAAAGTCGATCGGATGAAGGCCAGAAGCTTTTGTTCGGAGATCATCCGGAGTTGAATTGATTTCATGCGATTGCAATGCCGAATTTTATATTCAATAGCCGCGCTGGTGTTCACCGGAGCGCTGGTGTACGTGGGCGGCACCATGTGGGTGCTCAGCGAACGCTGGGGAATTAAAATAAACAACGGCCCCTTTGAAACCGCTTTGCTGCATGGGGCTTATCGCGTGGCCAACGGTGAGCTGCTATACGTGGATGCCGGTGCGGGTTACATTCCGTTTATTTACGGACCGGCCATATCCGTGGTGCATGCTCTGGGAATAAAAGCTTTCGGTTTAAGCATGACCACCGCCCGTGCGGTTTCATTGGGCATTTCCATTTTGATTGTGCCGCTTTTATTTCTGATTGTCCGGGAGCTACGTCGACATGAAATCCTGCGCAGCGGTCGCTCGCCGGCCTTAATGGCTCAGGGTGAAACGGGTAGTCCGGCGTCGGCTGTTTTCGCCGATCTTTTGCATACGTTTGTTTTAACCGGATGGATGGCGGCCGGCTTCGGTTTTATCGGCATCGCTCTGGATACGCCCCGCGTCGATCCGTTGTTCGTCATTTCGATTCTGCTGCAGGTGTATCTGGGTTTGTTTTCCGTACGCCGACCAGAATCGCGCCGGTTGGTGATAGTACTCGCTCTGGTGTGCGCCGCCCATGTGTTTATAAAGCAGAGCGGGCTGATTTTCTTTTTTGCCATGGCCGGTACGTATGTCTTGCTGCGCCGCTGGAAGACCGTGCTGCTGTTCGCTTGCGTCTGGATCGTAATTACCGGCGCGCTGATGGCCGTCATGGAATGGCCCGAACAATCTCGCTACCGGGTGTACAACTTTACAATTCCCGCCGCGCATCAGTTAAAAGCCGACGCAGGCGCCGTCCGGGATTTTATTTTTCTGGAAGGCTGGACGCATGTGGCCTTTTTGATCGGCCTCATAATCGTATTGTCCCCTTTTGTCATGCGCTTGATACGTGGCGGTGATAGCCAAACGAAAGGTCGGCGGGAACGTGTAAGCGACGGGATTGTGCAATGGCATGCCTTTATACAAAAGGAAGGCTATCTGGTGCTGCTGCTGACACATGTTTTCGCGGCGGCGATCGTTTCATTTCTCGGTCGTATTAAGATGGGCGGGACACCCAATAACTTCTGGTTCATGCATGTTCTATTGATTCTTTTTGCGGGACATGTCATCTTTCAACGCTTTGCGAATGAGAATGCGGATGAGTGGAAGATGAACCCCGCGACCTGGTTGCGTCACGACGGCGTCTGGCGGGGCGCGATGCTGGGCAGTGCGTTGCTGTTCATGCTGATGTCCTACGCGTACTACGACATGGCGGGTATGGTGCGGCACGCTCGTTATGTACACGCCAATCAAGATCGCTACATTGAAAGTCTGTGCGCACTGGATGGCGATATTATCGATTACCATTCTTCATTCAGCAACACCATTTTATGTAATGGACGACCGGATTTCTCGTATATGGCGGCTGTGGATATTATTCCGTATACGCCGCAAATGGAAAAACTGTACGCCGACCTGCGACAGAATCTGGAAGCCGGGACGTATCGACGCATTGTGGTCACTCCGGATCATGAGCGAGCGGAGATTGAGACCGCGTTGCAAATGACCCGGCAACAGTTGGGGCAAATGGCCCCCGGACCGGAGCGTGATCGCTTGCAGAGCTATACGCGTGCGTTGGAGCTGGAATTATTGGTGCGCAGTTACTATCAACGCATCGCTCCGGCCGAAATGTCCGCCGAGGAGCGGACGTATATTACGCTGGAAAATCGATTCAGCGGATTGGATCTTTCCCTGTATCGTCTACCGGGGCGGTGAATGTTCGGTCTTTTTGAAGGCGCGTTACGTTTTGCTTTACACGGTGGCGTCGTTTCTTATCTGAATAATGATGCATCCGAAGGTTCGCCGGGTTTTAGTAATCTGCAGTGTGTTGGTCGTTTCGGGTTTGATCAACGCCTGCGTGGACGCCGGTCATCTGTATCATCCGGACGGCGCCTGGCAATTGCGCAACGGCTTTGAACGGGATTGGCTGCTGGCCGGAGATTCAGGCTGGGTTCAAAAAGACTTTCCGCATAATCTGACCATCGAGCAGGATTGGGCCGATTCATACGCGGATTATCACGGCTGGATTACCTTTCGCAAGCGATTGCCGAACGACATCATCCGACAGGTGCGCGCCGGCGGCAGTATGGCCATCATGAGCGGCTATGTCTCCGATGTAGCCATCTTCTATATCAATGATCGCTATATCGGGCAAGTCGGCAACGTAGATCCGTACGTTTCCGGTTCATACAGTATTCTGCTGACCGATATCCCGCTTGAAGCTTTACGGTCCGGTCCCAACTACCTGACAATTGCCGTTTTCCGTCAGGGCGATTATGAAATTTCCATTCGTGATAGCGCCATGTTGCTGGGCGTAGCTCGCGACGTGTATACTCAGTTTTATCGCAATGAAATCTTTTCCGTCGCGTTACTGGCGTTGTATCTGGCCATCGGGCTCTATCATATGCTTTTATATATCCGGCGTCCGGTCGATCGATATAATTTGTTATTCGGAATATGGTGTGTCGTACTGACGGCCTACTGGTCTTTCCGCCTGCATATCCGGGATTTTATCTGGGCCGATCACGTTTCGGTTCGGATTACCGCCGAGTTTCTACTGCTCTATTTTACCGGACCTTTGATGTTAATGTTTCTGCATTCCTTTTTCTTTCGTAAGATCGGAAGAGTGGGCTGGACCTACTTTGTGTTCTCCATTGTGCTCGGCGTTTTGACGATTGTTTTCGATTACGGCTGGCAGCGTATTTTTTTGCGGGTCTGGCATGTCAGCGCATTGTTGGGTTTAATCTACATCATATTCTTCACAATTCGGGCCATAGTCAAAGGTAATAAAGATGCCTGGTGGCTGTTAGGCGGTATTGTACTGTTATTAATTTCGGCAATTCATGATATTCTGTCTACCGTCGGTATACTGGATACGCCGCATGTGGCTCGTTTTGCGTTCCCCGCATTTATCGTCGGAATAGCCGGCATTCTGGCGGCGCGCTTTATGCGCGTACACAATGAAGTCGAGGATTTGAATCGCAGTCTGGAAGAAAAGGTGCGTATGCGTACCCGTGAGCTACAACAGACACTGAATGAAGTACGCGCGCTGAAAATACAACAGGACGGAGATTATTTTCTGACATCGCTTTTAATCTCCCCTCTGGGCGGCAATTTCGCTCAGAGCGACTGTGTGGATGTGGATATATTTGTGCGCCAGAAGAAACGCTTCCATTTTAAGAAATGGGACGCGGAGATCGGCGGTGATTTATGTACGGCGCATAGTGTCAAATTGCGCGGCCGTACTTATACCGCCGTGCTGAACGGCGATGCCATGGGTAAATCCATCCAGGGAGCGGGGGGAGCGCTGGTACTGGGCGTTGTGTTTAAGTCGGTAATTACCCGGACTCAGCTTTCCGCGGCGGCTATGGACAAACATCCCGAGCACTGGTTGAAAGACTGTTTCCTGGAACTGCAAAACATTTTTGTTTCATTCGATGGAACCATGCTTATATCGGCTGTGCTGGGATTGGTGGATGATGAATCCGGATTATTCTATTACATCAATGCCGAACATCCCTGGGTGGTATTGTACCGCAAGGATACGGCCACTTTTATCGAGGACGATTTAATTTTGCGTAAAATCGGTTTAGAAGGGTTGGCGGGCCAATTGTATGTGAAAACCTATCAAATGCAACGCGGCGACGTGTTAATGATCGGATCGGATGGCCGTGACGATGTCATTCTGGGAGTGGATGAGAAAGGCCACCGTATCATAAACGAGGATGAATATGAATTTCTGCGACGGGTCGAGGAGGGACGCGGTGATCTGGAGCAGATTGAAAAAAGTATTCTGAGCGTGGGTGAATTCAGTGATGATTTTACGTTGGTACGGGTTGCCTGGTGTGAAGATGCCGCGCCGTACGTGGAACCGAATCTGCCGTCCGAAATGGCGGACCTGCTCGCGGAGGCGGAAGATGCCTATCAGCGGGGTAGTTACGCGGAAGTTACCGCGCGGCTGGAAGTGCTGTATGATAACGATCATCGTCTGCCGGCGGTGCTGCGCAGAATGGGACAGGCGTATAGCCGATTGAAAAACTTCGCGCGGGCGGCGGAATGCATGCTTGAATATGTGGAAGCGGTACCGGCGGATACGGAACGCGTCTATCTGGTGGCGTACTGGAGTAAGCTGGCCAGAGATCTTTCCACGGCCACCGATCAGGGTGAGCGCGTGCGTCTGCGTCAACCCGGGCATTTCAACAATTTGATCAACCTGGCCGATTGCTACCGTTTGCTGGGCAATGTGGAACGCGCTCACAAGCTGGCGGTCGAAGCACGATCGATAAGCGCCGACAATCGCGCTCTGATCAAACTGGAACAGCTTATGAGTGATACCGAAATAATTCCAGGTCGCGGTGCGGTAGAGTTACCGCCGGATTCGTCGGGTGCGTGATTCTATCCGGACGCTATCGACGCGCATGCCGGATGTTTTGGAACGGTTCAGTGGAATAATAATCGGCGCCTCCGGGCACACAATCTGGCACTCAATTGAATTCAAAATTGATATAAATGCGGGAAAATAATAGAATAGTTGCGTGTGATAATCAATACAGACAATACATGCGGCGTTGCGTATCGGGTAACGCATAGGTGCATAATTTCCCCTGCACCGAACTGGCGCGCCATAAATCGGATGCACCATACAATCGCATGAAGGCCGGACAAAAATCTATGTCGGGGCCGCCGCTGACTTCAATGTGACTCAATGAAAGCGATTGTCCGCCGGGGCGATACGAGCAACCACCTGGAAATACTTCGGTGGCGGTTCGCCAGCTTACCGCCGCTCTCCACAGTAGTAGATGGGTCAATGTGGTTTCATTAAACTCTAATTTGTGCATTGCCCGGTCTGTACGGGAAAAACCATGCAGCGAGGGCACTCTGGTCATGGAGACGTTTCTGGTATTTTGCAGGCGCGCGTACATCAGATTG
>JAGRMX010000022.1 GCA_020441025.1 Leptospiraceae bacterium | reverse complement strand
AATCACATCCGGAAAATCAGCGTGTCCAATAAACTGTTTTTCCCAGGGCGGAGAATCCGACATAGCCCCGCACTTTCAATCGATTGGGTGCTTCCAGTTCCATGTAACAGCTGTAAGTTTTGCCGTCTTCAGGGTTATAGATATGCCCATCTTCCCATTTTTCGCCATCCCAGGTGAATCCCCATACCAGGAACAGGCCCTGGATCGGACGATCACGTTTGCTGGCGTCGGGATTGTTGCGGTCATGTTTGGGCTGACCGGCTTCCGCGTCCCCGGCGGGATAATTTGGTTCCGACAACCATACGATTTTACCGCACAGTTTGTCTCCCTGGCATTTGAATAACAGAACTCTGGATTTGCCACTCTGCGTTGTCCATGTTCCCAGATAATCATCAGGCCCGGCGGCCTGTAAGGGACTCAGTAGTGCTAATGATGCTAACGCAAGCACCAGAATAGACAGCTTTTTCATTGTATATCTCCTTGATCTTGCCGGATCTCCGTATTGGGTCAGAGCATTTCAGGCTGTTAATGGTCATGTCCCGAGGATCTGACACAACCATTTTTTTGACGGCTGCCGCTCTTATTTGTTCGCAGTAAGATCGGAGCGTTCGATGCGTATTGTGCGATGCATACAGAAGCGGGAGATTCTTTTTGCGATGCATTTCAGCGGTTTATCGATCCGTGTTCCGCATCGAACAACGGGATGATAATACCGTAGTGGCGATCGGCACCCGGGTGCAACATCCGGGTTGCGCGGGTCGTTGGAGTTCACGTACCATCCGTGCTATAACAACGGCATGATGACGAACGGCCTACACCACCGTCGTGCTCTCCTGCGTCAAATGTATCGTCCCACGCAGCTGCGTGCGTGGGACCGATTTTTTTGGCGACATTCGCATTGGTTGGTGCGGCCGATTGTATTTCTCCGTACGGCTACCGGCAGGGCCATCTGGGTTCGCTCCGTGCGCGGTCGATTGGGGCTGGAAGCTGAAGATGAAACGCGTGAACTACGTCCATTCCGGACCTTCTTTCCGCGAATTTTATGGTTATGTCAATTTCTGTTATTTGAATCCAGAGACAAAGGCGCCCGGAGATGGACGACAGAGGACGAGATGCGATCAATTGCGGAACCAGGGCAAACTAATCGAATGGAGTTCACACACGTGTTGCGCTTGCGGATTTATCGCGTCGCCTTCCTGTGGTTGATACTGGCGACACGAGATAGAAGCAGCCGATGCATATATCAAGGAGGAATCGGTCGATGAATAGGAACCCAGCGGTGAAAACAAAAGCGGGCCAGGCGAAGCTAACTCAATCCAATATGAAAAGGCCAGATGGAATCGATATGAATATACTTGTTGTGGAAGATAATCTGCGATTAAGACAGGCCTTGATCCAGGGGTTGAATCAAACCGGCGAAGTGCGGGTGATCGGCGATTGTTCTTCGGGCGAAGAAGCGGTCGATTGTTCACTATCTAAGTCACCGGATGCCATTCTGATGGACGTGCAACTGGCGGGCGATATGAACGGCATCGCAGCGGCAGTAGCGGTACGCCGGGAACATCCGCGCATGCCCGTCGTGTTTTACTCCATACAGGACGACGAAAACTACTTTCGCGAGTTTGCCAGCGCCGGCATTTTAAGTCATTATGCGTATGTAAAAAAATCAAACTATTTGTTGCCCGACATGATTTTACCGTTGATTCGCGACGCCATAGAAGGACGCAGTTTTATCGATCCGGATATCGAACAGCGTGTCCAGGAAGTGCGCTTGAATGATCGTCAACGCGCGGCGGATACCGCTCCGTTAGATTTACTGGAAGCGAACGAACGCCGTGTAGCCGTTATGCTCGCTCGCGGTTTGAGCAATCAACAAATTGCCGAGCGCCTGGGATTTCGGGATAAGCGCAGCGTGGCGCGCATCAATGGACAGATTTACGCCACCTGGGGATTGAATGACAACGCCGAAGATGAAAAGGTGGCCCGTACGCGCGCGGCCATGATAGTGCGGGAAGGTCGCTTGATTGCCTGGGACGATGACGGCAGCGCCAGCGTGCGCACCGCCGACGGCGATTGGATTGAATGGAAATAAGCTTAGCACTGATCACATTGGTGGCCGCACATCTGCGGCCGGTTTTCTCTCTATTAAACGCGTGTTTATTGGTCTGGTTGGGTTGCACGGTATTATGGAATAGCAGCCGCAGACATTCAGGCATCTGGCTGGCCGGATTGAGTTTATGCTCTGCCGGTCTTTTTTTTGCCGTTTACAGCCCCGTATTCGGCGCGTATTATATTGAACAGAATTATCAATCGTTTCTGTTATTATCCATCTGGTACGGCGGCATGATTACCGTCGCTCTGTCGCCGCTGGCCTGGTCCGCCATCGTATTGTTCTTTTTGCGACGCCAGGATCACGGCATTCCGCGTAAGTATATTTTACAGTTCATTGTGATTGTGCTGGTATTCATGGGCATGGCGATTGCCGCGCTATGGCCCGGTACTTTACCCGACTGGCGCACCGTATTCGTGGAACAATCGCTGTTCGACGCGGGTGTGCGCACGTATACCCTTGCCGGATTCCTGTTCTTAACATACTTATTTCTCTCCGCCGGTTTCTCACTGCTGGCCTTGTTGTCCCCCAATCCTCAGCCGCATGGGTTTCCGGATGTGGCCCGGGCCCAGGCCCGGCCCGCTTTGCTGGGCGCCGCCTGGACTTTGTTTTCCATGTGCGTCTGTATTATGATAACCATGGGCTGGTTTCTCTGGCGCAGGTTTACGCACCCCGGTGAACCGTACGGTCGGGACATGTGGATCATGCTGCAACTGGATGCGGTGGTTTCCATGTTGATTGCCATCGCGGTATTGTTCATCGGCCGGGCGATCATATCCTATGAAGTCTTCTCGGGCGATTTGCCCCGTCGCAGCGTGCTGCGCCAATGGCGATTGGTGGTCCGCTTTGCCTTCGTAGTGGCTATCCTTGCGCCGATTTTACAGATTCTGTTTCGCTTTTCCATAACGGCGGCGCACATCTGGAGCCTGCTGGCGATTTTATTTTTTGCCTGGACCGGACATCGTCAGGTGCAGGACGAACGCCGCTATCGAAGACGATTGCGACCGTTCCTCGGCAGCCAGAATCTGTACACCGCCGCCGTCTCGAGTTCCAGAGATCGGGAGGGCGGTCGGCAGGATCGCTTTGCGGATGTGCGCCTGTTTTTCGCCGATGTCTGTCGTGATACGCTGAATGCCCGCACCGCCATGCTGGTGCCGCTGGGTTCGGTACTGATTCAGGATGAAATACTGACTTATCCGGAAACGACCGATACGATTACCTTTCGGCCGACGGGCGCTTTACTTGACCGCTTACGTAAAGGCGATCGATTGTTTTATTCCCTCGATCCGGAAAAATACGCCGGGGCGGTGCTGGCCATCCCGTTGCGCAGCAGAGTAACCACCCAGCAGGGGGGCGAAGAGGAACTGGCCGGCATATTTCTGATGGGGCCTCGCGACGGCGGCGGTGTTTATACCCAGGAAGAAGTGGATACGGCGCGGGCGGCGGGGGAACGCATTCTCGATAATCTCGCGGCGGCCGCGCTCGCTAATTTGTTGCTAACTTTACAACAGGAGCGGTTAATCGAAAATCGTCTGCTGGATGAAAAAACTCGTCGGGTTCTGCACGACGACGTATTGCCTGAATTACACACGTTGATGCTGCACATCGCCGGGCAGGGTACGGCCGATCGGAATTATATTATCAAAGAACTCTCACGATTGCATCAACGTGTTTCAAGCGTGCTGCGTGATGCTCCGGTGGCATTGCATCCGGATATTCAAGAACTGGGATTGGTGGGCGCGTTGCGACAGGTTGTTTCCGAAGATTCTTTTCCCCGCAGCGATGCGGATCGATTGGATTCCAGCGCTTTCGATCAGGTGGTCTGGTCGGTAGATGCCGACGCCGAGCAAGCGGCGCGGGAACTCTTTCCGGCGGTAGCGGACGTATTGTTTTATGCGGCCCGGGAAGCCATTCGCAACGCGGCAGCCTACGCCCGGCGCGCCGATCGGGAATTGGTGCTGCGCATTTCCATTCAGTCCGATGATGGCTATCGTATTACTATAGAGGATAATGGCGGTGTGCAGAATACATTCAGTCGGGGTACGGGGCAGGGGCTGGCATTGCACAGTGCCATGATGTCCGTCATCGGCGGATGGTTGCGCCTGGAATCCCGACCGGATCAGTTTACCCGTGTGCGATTGTTTGCACCCGTTACGGGATCGCGTGTTGTGTAGCTCCGGGAATGATGTGTTTAATAATCAAAATAAGCGACCTGGTTCATAACTCATAGTACGACCATGACAATCAGGGCCCTTATGCGCGGACGAAATCCGGCCAATTCTTTTCAGGACATTATTTTAATATCGGACTCCAGTCAACCAGCACGGGTTCGATGGACTGCTCAGACAGCATGTGAGCTATTTCCGGTATGGGTCGCACATCTTCAATTTCAAATTGTCCGGTACTTTCCTGACCCGAATAACCACCCGGCTCGGTGCGGGAGCCGGCGCTCATATGAGTAATGCAGATGCCGGCAAATGCGTCACGCATGCGGGGTGCTTCTCTGGTAGAAAGGTACAATGCAACGTCGGGCAACAAAATACGCAGAGCGCACAACAGCCTGGCGTACATTCTATCAGGAATTAACGGCAGTGCGTTGACTTCGGCGGCCGGTCGCAGTCGCGGCAGCGAAATACCCACTTGAGTTTGCCAGTAATGTTTTAATAGATAGCGTGCATGCAGGGCCGCCAGGAAAGTATCCGCCACCGGGTCGGATAATCCCAGCAGGGCGCCCACCGCAATGCGACGCAGTCCCGCACGCCCACCTCGATCGGGACAATCCAATCGAAATTGCATCCGTTTCTTCATACCGCGTAAATGCACCCGGCCGTATCGTTCGGGGTCATATGTTTCCTGGTATACCGTCAGGCCGTCCAATCCCACCCCGCGCAGTTCGGTGTACTCGGATTCCTTCAACGGATATACCTCAATGCTGATGGACGGAAACTTTAGCGACAGTCGTTGAATGATTTCTTTTAAATACGATAAGGGCGTGTGACGATACGATTCACCTGTCAGCAAAAGAATATGCCGGATACCCTGTGCGTGCAGTAAATCGGCTTCGCGTTCAGCCGAATCGGCATTCAGCGTCAGTCGTTTAATGTCATGATCATGACTGAAGCCGCAGTAGGTGCAGATGGATGTGCATTCGTTCGAAAGGTACAGCGGCGCGTATAATTGCATGGTGCGTCCGAAACGGCGTCGGGTTATGTCTCGCGCCAGTTCGGCCATTGCTTCCAGATGTTCATCGGCGGCGGGTGAAACCAGACGCGCGAAGTCTTCCATGTCGCAAATTCCGTGTCGGGCTCTATCCAGACTCGCGGCGACCTCTGCAGAAGTTGCCGGAGATCGCGGCAATGTCCGAACAGCCTTCGAATCGCCTCTGGAGAGCGATTCCGGATTCTCATGCGATTGTATCCAATCGTGGTAGCGCTGCTGCCGCTCGGGAATCATGCTGTGGCGAAAGGCGATTTCACCGGACAATCTAAAAGCCAGATCGTCAAAGTCGGGGTAATGGCGGGCCAGATACTCGCTGAACACATTTATAGTCAGCAAACGGCGGGCAGGCCGGTCGATTCTTTTTTCAAGCCCAATCGGACTCAATTTAAATCAATTCCAATTAACACAGGCCCTGGTTGACTTGCTTACAATGCGAATGCTTGCAAAAATCTAATTTATATAGATGAAAAAGAAGTGCGACTTCGGGCCGAATCCCATTGAAATGAGGGATTCAACCGTCGAAAATATAATAGAGTCTTTGGACGGCCTATTTCCGCCTTTCTTATCAGGCGGAATCTCCAAGAAGCTGCCCTGAACTTTTGCTGACCATGCCGATACTACGGAAAAATACCGGGGCCTCGACGCTTAAAAAGTCGCGGTCGGTGAAAAATGCCCTGCCCGTTATGTTGGGGCTCGGCCTGGCATTGTTATTGTCGTGTGCGGAATACAACGCACAGGAGAGCTATCTGGCTCTGTTGCTGCTCGGTAATACCGGCGGCGGGGATGGTACAACATCGAGCACGCCCTGGGCTACCAGCCAGTATACTTATCGGCGGCGGATTACTTTTGGAACCGCTCATTCCCTGTTGCGAGCGGGCTATACGGCTACCATCAGTCTGGATACGCGCACTGCCGCGACCAATGTCGCCCTGGCTTCCGGTAATGATGTGCGTATATTCTGGCAACCCACTGTCGGGTCCGCGGTGGAGCTGGATCGCATTGGAACCACCTGGAACAATTCCGCGACATCCATTGATTTTCGACTGCAATCCGACATTACCGCCAATCTGAATGCGGCCGGCGACGGTGAATATTATGTCTATTATGGAAACGCGAGTGCGGGAACACCGTCGACGAATGAAATGAACGTATATTACTTTGCGGATTTCTTCAATCGAGCCGATAGCAGTTCTATCGGCAACGGCTGGACGGAATGGACCGATGCCGGTGACGCGGATATAATCAGCGGCAAGCTGCGATTGGATGATAACGGCGATACTGATCCACCCCAGGTTGGTATATCACAGACTTTTGCACTGGGCGCAATACCGGATGATTTTCGTCTGGAATGGGAATGGACAATCGACGCCACCAACGCGGAAAGCATCTGGGCCAATTATGTTCTGGTTGGCACCAACGGCAGCATGGTGAACGGAAGTCGCAGTACCGGAGTGGGAGCGGGCGTATATTCCTGTGAAAGTCTGGGATGTTCCGGCAGTAACGGCATATCCAATAACATGGCCAACATGGTTGAAAATAACATTACCGGAACGAATACTTTTCGCATTGATGTTGATGTCAGTGCGTTTACTTATAATTATACGCGCGGCGGAACTGTGGCCAATAATCTGGCTTTTGTGAATAATCAAACCGTGCTGGATGAAATTCGCATTGCAACCGATAACAATAATTTTTCCTCCGCGCAGGCTCACCAATTTGATAATCTCAAACTGACTTTGACTGTAGCGGACTCTCCCGAGATGTCGACGGGCAGTGAGGAAACGATTTTTTAGCTCGCCCGGTTTGGTCGCTGTCTTAAAAGGTTTTTCCCGTTGTGAGAATCCGCCGGTCATACGGTGCCTCCGTGTTTGGGTTCTTGATTTTCGTCCGCCTGGATTGCGCCGACCACACGCCACCTCCTGTAGCGAGTGGTCGGGGAATACTTCCTGTATTCCGGCTCATTCCAGGCGGCGAAAATCTTCATAAACCTGGTAAAGCGGGAATGTAAGTGATGCAAACTGAGCTCGCTGGACATCTACAACTTGCGCGCAAACGGACTCGCTGTGAATGCGCGTAGTTGATATAGGTGCTTTGTTGCGGGGATAAGATTTTTGTTCTTATATTTCTATTGCGATTCTCCGGCGCGGGTTTTGCAATATGCCGGAATCTCTCGCTCGGTGGTGCGAGTAAAATTTAAGCACTAACTTCAATGATCCCTGTCCTGATTGTATCTCAACTTACGCAATCGATAAACTATAGACCGGTTGGGCTTCATCGATTCCTTTCAACATCACTTTTCGTTTGCGAATGGCGCGCTGGCCGCGCAGCGCGAGTAGATTCCGTACACGTCTGTCTTCCAGAATATCGCTTGAGAATGTCAGCTCCTGGCTGCGTGACAATGCTTCCAGGCGGGCGGCACGATTCACCGAACTTCCGAAGTAATCCAGCCGACCGTTTAAGTTCACCAGAATAGCGGGGCCTCTATGCATGCCTACCCGAATACGAACCTGGCGCGCTTCCGGTTGGTTTTGATTGTACTGCGCAAAGCGTTCCCGGGTGGCGAGAATGGCGTCCATTGCCCCGGTGTTGCCGGTAAAAGATGCCATTATGGAATCGCCGATGGTTTTGATGACCACCCCGCCGTGTTTTTCAATCTCCTGAATCAAAATATCAAAATGATCGCGCACTATGTTATAAGCGGCGGCATCGCCGAGGTCTTCATACATACGAGTGGAACCGGCAATGTCGGTGAATAAAATCGTAACCGCCTCGATACGCAGTTGTTCGCGTTCGGACGGAACCTGATGACCGAACAACTGGTGGAATACGGGATAGTGCGTCAAATCCAGTCCGGTGAGTCGGGGTGCCAGATCGGTAACGCACAATGCGGGCGCGACTTTATTTTCCGCGAGAACCAAACCGGAAATATCGCCGGAATTATTTTGTACCGTGAAGCGTACACGACCCGGTCGCGCCTGGATGTTCTGTCGGTCGAATGTGCGATGCATCTGACGAATGGTCACGGCCTGTACATCCGCGCTGATGGTCCCGCTGACGATCATGGTGCCGATGCTGCGCGTCAGTGGACAAAAATAGCGATACGATCCTTCCGTTAATTCTACTTCCGCGCTACGTTGTTCGGCGGGCATTAAACCTTTAATTAGATATTGAGGCGAAAGAGCGGCCGGTACTTCGCACATGGGTGGAATTCGAATGTCCAGTATATCTTTGATGGGCGAGAACGAAACTTCGACGCGTTGTATAAAATCTACGTCAAAATCAACTGCGCACATTTCACAGTGCGAGTGACCGATGCCGTCGGCCAGACTGCCGAATTCCTGTGTGATCATGTTGCAGTGCGGACAATGCACGTCCCAGTGCAGATCGAATACGCCGGCATGCACGCCCTGCAGAAACTCGGGCACCAATCGATCTACCGGAATACCGCTGAGCTGTTGAACCGCATACGGATTGATGCGACTGAGAGCGGGATAATCGGCCCGGCCCAACCAGGTTTCAATGGAATTCATGATGGCGTCCACAGCCCCGGTATCCGCATTCGGTCGTTCCTTGAGGCGCCGGGCGGACTGATCCAGCGCGACGGAATCAAATTGAATAAAATCGCTCTGCATTGTGTTTTTCCTTTAATTATAGACTGATCAATCAGAAATAAGTGAATATTAGAACGATCAGTCAGGAAAAGGTTACAGTTGTTGGATTTTTTTTAATGGGTGGGTCTATTCAGGCAGCGGTTAATGTGGACAATATGGTATCGACAATTCCATGCAAATCTTCGGCGGCAATGCCGCTACGGGATAGGATACCCAATCCCAATAAGCTCGAAATTAAATAGGCCGCCAGAGTGCGCGGGTTCCTATCCTGCCTGATCATTTCATCCCGGTCCAGGGCGTTTTGCATGGCAACGGTAAACGCATGGTGCAGCCGGTGAATGTAAGCCTGTACTTTTGCGCGTACGGTCCCGTCCAGATGGCCCAGATCCACGGCGGAAACGGCCACAAAACAGGCTCCGGGCCCTTTTTCCAGGATGCCGGAGCGTATTTCCGTGAAGACTTCCGTGATTGTATTCAGTCCGGAATCGGGTTGGGAGAGCTTTTGGATGGCGGGTTCCAGAACGGTCTGTTCGTAATGATCCAGAGCGGCCAAAAACAATTGGTGTTTATCGCCGAAGGTGTCATACAGGCTCTGGCGACTGATCTCCATGTGTTCGGTTAAATCCCTCAGGGAAGAAGCTTCATAGCCTTTTTCCCAGAATACCAGCATGGCCCGGTGCAAAGCCTGTCTGGGATCGAACTCCCGGTGACGTGCCATGAGCGAAGCATAGGTATTCTGGAACAAGCAGTCAAGAAAAACAATCCGGTGAGCACATGCCCGCGCAAATGAACATTCAGGAATTCCTTACGACGGCCAGGGAAATACCGGTGGTGGATGTGCGTACTCCGGCGGAATTCACGCAGGGTCACGTAGTACATGCCCATAACATTCCGCTATTTGCCGATGCGGAGCGTGCTCGCATTGGAACGATTTACCGACACCGGGGTCGCGAGGCGGCCATTCTGGCCGGACTGGAGTGCGTGGGACCGACCCTGGCTGATTTGGCCAGACAGGCCCGGGAACTGGCGGTATCCAATCGTTTGCTGGTGCATTGCTGGCGGGGCGGCATGCGTTCTGCCAGTATGGCCTGGCTGTTTGAAACTATCGGTATTCAAACCGGAGTTTTGCGGGGCGGCTATAAGGCATACCGCCGTCACGTGCTGGCCAGCCTCGCGGAACGACGCCAGTTGATTGTGCTGGGTGGCATGACCGGCAGCGGAAAAACCGATTTGTTGCACGCTCTGAGTGAACGCGGCGAACAGATACTCGATCTGGAAGCGATTGCCGATCATCGGGGTTCGGCTTTCGGAGCCCTGGGCCAGGCTCCTCAGGTCAGTAATGAACACTTTGAAAATCGATTGGCGGAAGCCTGGTCGCGATTAAATGATAATCGGCGCGTATGGGTGGAGGATGAAAGTCAACGTATCGGAACAAATTATATCCCGAATAGTCTGTATCAGCAGATCAAAGATGCGCCCTTATTAAAATTACAAATTAATGCGTACGACCGGGCCCGTCGGATTGTCCGGGAATACGGTCGATTCGGAACGGACGGTTTGATTGCCGCCACCCGCCGCATCCAAAAACGACTCGGTGGGGAGCGGACGGCGGCCGCGATCAAAGCGATTGAGGCAGGCAATCTGGAAACGGCGACGCTGATTATGCTGGATTATTACGATCGTACTTATGGCTACGGTCTGGAAAAAAAACATCGCGGACCGATCTTTCCGCTGGCATTCAACAATGAAAACGAAAGTGAAAAAGTGGAAGCGATAATCCAGGCGGCGCGAACGATTTCACGATAATTTTTTGCGCGATAAAATACTCCGATTGCTAATATTATAATGGAAGCCATATGTCGTAGTTAATAGTGGAAGCTATAATTGATACAATATAAAGAGGCATTATGATTCGTCTTACGGAATTCAGTCCCGGCGCCGGCTGTGGCTGTAAAATCTCCCCCGCTCAACTGGAAACCATTTTGCAGTCCGGTGCGACGCAACTGAAAATACCCGCGCTTTTGGTCGGTAATGATAGTCGCGATGACGCGGCGGTGTTTGATCTCGGGAATGGCACCGCCGTCATAAGCACCACCGATTTTTTTACTCCCATCGTGGACGATCCCTTTGAGTTCGGGCGTATTGCCGCGGTCAACGCAATCAGCGATGTATATGCCATGGGTGGACGTCCGTTAATGGCCATCGCTATTCTGGGTTGGCCTCTGGATAAATTGAGTACGGACATCGGCCAACAGGTGGTTGAAGGAGGTCGACAGGCCTGCGCCTCGGCGGGCATTGTGATTGCCGGTGGACACAGCATCGACATAAGCGATCCCATTTTCGGCCTGGCGGTTACCGGGCAGGTAGCCATTTCAAATTTAAAGCGCAACGATACGGCCCGAGCGGGATGTCGTCTTTATCTGACCAAGGCGATCGGTGTGGGCATCATCACCACCGCCGAGAAGCGCAACATTGTGCATCCGGAACATCGTAAGCTGGCGCTGGAATCCATGAACACTTTAAATAGCATCGGCAGTGAATTGGCCGCACTTCCGGGAGTGACCGCCATGACGGACGTAACCGGTTTCGGATTGTTGGGGCACTTACTGGAAATGTGCAACGGTAGTAAAGTGAACGCCCGTTTGCGTTTTGGCGACGTTCCGTTGATTCCCGGTGTTCAACAATACGTGGAACAAGATAGTTTTCCGGGTGGCACCCGCCGCAACTGGGGCAGCTACGGCCATCAAGTGCTCTTACCGGAAGTGAGTCCGGAAGAACAGGAGCGTATGCGTAATATTCTATGTGATCCGCAGACCAGTGGTGGATTGCTGGTTGCGGTGCAACCGGAAGCCGAGGCACAATTCCTGGAATTGACCCGTACATATGGGTTGGATCTCAAAGCGTTGGGCGAACTGGAACCGGCGGATAACGGTTCCATTTATGTGCGCGTGGATATATAACAGCCAGGATGAATCGATTGCAGGATCGGTTCATCTTGCCGATCGGATTGATACGGTGGGCCGGCAAAATCGATTCGGTGGGCCGGTTCACACGGCCGGTACAAAGGATTCGGCCGGTATAATCGTTTGCGCGCCAATCGACTTCGGTTACGGACTCTAAGAACTCTTAGTACTGAGATGACTTCCAGGTTGATAACGCGATTTCTTTCGGCGAATGAAATCAAAGTCCGGTTGTTTTATGCATGCGTTCGATGTACGCTACCAATCGTTTGTCGGCGTTGATAGCGGTTTTCATGGGCGATTCGATGGGCGCCATGGCGGCCTGCGCCAGAAAGGCATATACGGTCGCGTCAATGCCGGTCGGTTTGCTGCCCAGGAAGAAAGAATTGCGACCCAAAAAATCGGATATGCTCTGTATGTCGGCCAAGGCCATGTTATAAATTTCTTCCATGCTATGCCGACCCATGCCGTGCCCATCCAGTTGAGCCAGGGCCTGTCGGCGGGCGATGACCGGCACAACTCGATTGACTACCGGCGGCATCTGTCCGAAAAAATCGGCCCGGGTTTGTTCCCAGTTTTCATCTACCGCCCAGCGGCTGTACACCAGCGACCAGTACAGATGTTCTTCGATTAAACGTTGAAAGGCCAGTCCCGTAGCGCGTTGTTCCGGTTTGAGACTGCGATCCAGCGCCGCGGCTTCCGGAAAGCGTTTGCACAGATATTCAATGATCAACGAGCTATCACCGATGATGTCCCCGTCATGATCGATATACGGTAGTTTTTTCTTGGGTGCCGACAGGGGCATGGAGGTATATTCAACCGTATGATGCAGACCGGTCAGCTTGAACCACACCATCAACTTCATGCAAAACGGGCTGGGGCTGGGAAATCCCATGGCCGGGGGATATACGTACAATTTAATCACGATTCTGCTCCGTCGGTGGCCTGCATTTTAGCGTCGATGTATTGCTTGTGAGTCAACAAAAGATAGCGGGCAATCACCCGTAAATCGCGTTCTTCCATGGGATCGATTTCGCCGTCGGCCTGGGCCATGCGAAACAAATCGGCCAGAAATGCAATGCGTTGCGCTTCACCAAGGGCGGCAACAATATCCTGACCGAGGTAGGCCAGTTCAATGCGTTCCGGATCGATTTGCATAAGATCCTGTTTCAGTTCTTGCGCTTTTATGTCGGTATGCGTGGGACACCAGGCGTGAATCAACTCCACCAGATAATCGGTTTCGGCGTCTTTTACCTGCGCGTCCGAATGGATCATGGCCAGTGCGAAGCCCAGCCGCGCCGCCAGCCCGGGTGTCTTTAATTCCGGATAATGTTCAAGTGCGATGGCAACCGGATTGCGGGCATGCAAATCCGAATGGGAAGCGGGCACCGATGGCAGATGCTTTTTGAGATTTCGAAAGGCGTTTAAGAAAGAGCCGGTGCCCGTGGCACGATCTTCAATTAATCCGATGATGTCCTGCTCGCTCTTTTGTAAAACTTCGTCCGCCGCCATCATTTCTCTGAGCTGCTGTAAGAATGCGCGCCGATCTTTGCCTTTGTGAATTACGGAAAATATCTGATCCGCCAGCGCCTGGATTTCCGCATCGGAAGCATTATGCTGACCGTAGTATTCTATTTCCCGCCATTCTTGTTCGGTCAAACAGGCTTCGAATGCCAGGCTGCGCAGGTAATGGCGTTCGCTATCGTCCACCTGTCCGTCGGCGTCGGCCAGAATATACAGCAGTTTATACATGGATAGAATCACCTGTCGTTCCGGGCTATCCTGGGCATAATCCGCGTTTTTGAATATACTCGCCACAGCCGAGCGATTGTGCGGATCAATTAACTGCTTTACTCTTTCTCTTAAACGCATGGCAAACCAACTTGAGTCTCTACCGGGGTCGCCTGCCGACCGTAGTTGGCAAGAGGAAAAAGCCGATGTTCTTTTAGCATACAACAACGGTTTTTTGGTTGTGAATTCTTTTCCCCGACACACGAACGTGTATGCCCCCGCGTGTATGCTCGTATTGCGGCTACAAATTTGCCTGGCTAATCCCATTGATACTGGGAGTGGTGATGTATCGTCCGGGCGGAGTGCACGGACAGGCGGCATCGGGGACAGATGGTTGCAACGGCCTGCAGGTTCGGGTACTGGAAGCCGGTCTGGCCCGGGCCGATTATGCCGGTGAAACGACGGATAATCGCGAGCGTCTGGCGTACGGCGTGTTCACCGAGTTTAGTAACTTTCGATATGTGCGCGCCACGCATCGCGTTCCACTGGCGGACGGGAACTGGATTCATATGCTGGTGGAAGTCGGCGGTATGAATCCGGAGCGGGAGTATTTGATCCGGCACGTGATTTTACATCCGCCCATGCGCGTTATCGATCTGCCTGATAATGGAACCGGCATTGCGGAGAATCCAAACGGTACGAATGACGGTCCGGGCGGCGGCGGGGTCGAAGCGGATCGGGATGCCGGGCGAACGTATCGGCGTTTTGAGTATTCTTTCCAAATAAAAGGCAGTCAGAGTTCGCAATTGTATTTGAACTGGGGATTTTATGATCGCTATCCGGCGGAGATGGTCAGTGGAGACTGGAAATTTCAATTGTATTATTATGATTGTGTCTTGCTGGATTATAAATTTACTACCTATCAAGAGTAAATCGGGCCACGCAGTAGCCCTGCGCAACCTTGATTCGATTCGTTACTTTGAAATTGCTTCCGTAATCCGCCGGATGGTTTGAGCATGCGCAATCAGGAGTCATATTAATGGAAACCTTCGCCGTGCAGGTACGATTAACCGATGTGGATTTCTGGCGCATGAACCGCAATTCGCGCTCCCGTTCCTCCCGGGTAGCTCTCTTCCTCTTGCTGATTATTTTTGCAATGATTGGCGTGTTGGCGTACCTCACCGCTCCGGACGCAAGTTCGCGCGGATTGTTCGTGGCCATTGTACTGGGCAGCGTGCTGGTGTTGCTCCTGATCATTCGCTTCCTGTTGTTGCTGGTGCAACGGTATATAATTTATCGCAACGCGTATCGCGACACACCCCGGGAGTACAGCCTGGAAATTACTCCCACTAAAATCATCTCTCGCTTTTCCGGTACGTCCGGAGAGATTTACTGGCAGGGCGTGCAGGAAATTCGACGCACCCGAGATAGCATTTACATCATGCACGGTCGCAACGATTTCTTAATTGTTCCCCTGCGCTGTTTTGAATCGCCCGAACAAGCACGGATTTTTTTGGAGCATGCACAACAGTGGAAAGCCGCCGCTACCGACGCTCCGACGCGTTCCATGAATTCCGTTCCGGAGGACGATTATGAAAGTTCGGTTTCCTTTTCGCTTTCACCGCAAGATTACTGGATTTCTTTTCGATACATTAACTTTCAGCGAAATTATTTTGCTTACATTATACTCATTGCGCTCGTATTGATTGTATATGGCCTGCCCGCCATTCCCATTATGCTGGATCGGGGTTTGAATTTCGAACAACGTCTGGATACGCTGATGGAAATGTATCGGGTTTTGAGCGTCGGCCTGGTGATCTTTTTCGCGGCCTACTGGTTCATATTGCGTTACTACGTGAAACACTACCTGTTTCAGCGTAATAATCTGGGAAATGTGGTCACACACATTCAGGTATTACCCGGCGCTCTGTTGGCCGGCAGCGAGCGGGCGCGGGGCGAGCGCGCCTGGCGTGATATTCTGGACGTTACTTTTAATGGCGCGTATATTTTCATATTTGTCGATCGTTTACGGGCCGTCACCATTCCGGCGAGTGCGTTTCCCGATGCAAAACTGGCGCTACTTTTTTTTGAGCGCATTGAAAGTTATTTTCAGGCTGCGCGTTCCGCCGATTCTACGGCGAGCTGATGTACATTGTTGGTTTCGATGGTGACCACCAAGCACTCATCTTAAAACTATGAGTTCCAATTATGTGATTCGCAACAGTTTGCCGGATAATTTTAAACGCGATTTCAACGTTGCTCTTCGTTTAAGAATCCCGTCAGCGGGCTGGATGCGCTGGCCGCGTTCCATCCACCCGTGTGACCGCCACCGGAAGAGACGCCGTACAGAAAACCTTCCCTGCCGGCCACCGTGGCTACCGCAAAGGCTGCCGCACATCGCTGCGGGTCCGCCGCTATGGCTATGGCGGTATTGACCAGCACCGCATCCGCTCCCATTTCCATGGCCTGCGCCGCATGCGAGGGAGCGCCCAGGCCCGCATCGACCACCACCGGTACGCGCGCCTGTTCAATAATAATTCGTATACTCTCGGCCGTCCGGATCCCCTGATTGGAACCGATGGGTGACCCCAGGGGCATGACAGTGGCACAACCCGCATCCTGCAAACGCAGCGCCAGCACGGGATCGGCATGGATGTAGGGCAATACCACAAAGCCGTCATTCACCAGCGTCTCAGCGGCGCGCAGCGTTCCCACCGGATCGGGCAGCAGGTAGCGGGGATCGGGCGTGACCTCCAGTTTGATCCAGTTACCGCCGCCCAGTTCCCTGGCCAGGTGGGCCAGCTTAACCGCTTCGTCGGCGTCGCGGGCGCCGGAAGTATTGGGCAACAGTTGAACACGATTGCGATCGATGGCCGCCACCATGTCCTGTTCATCCACGGGCCGATCCAGTTCAATGCGTCGCAGGGCGACCGTCACCATTTCCGAGCGCGAACTTTCGATGGCGGCGCGCATCACCTGCGTGGACGCGAATTTGCCCGTGCCGACAAACAATCGCGAAGCGAATCGCCGTCCGGCAATTTCCAGCGGTTGCGGATCATTGGCCGCCGATTGCTGAATCAGTTCGGTTATAGGTAATTCCGGAGACACGAGTGCAAATTCTCCGCCGGCTGCTTTCCCGTCGATTCAGAATACGCGGGCCACGGCCGGCACACATTTGTAGTATAATCCACATGTCGGTCGAGATCAAATGGTCCGTATCTGGTTTAGCAAGAAGCTGCTTGCGGTCCCGAATCGCTTTTGCACTCTGTTTCCAGATCGCTTCGGTCCGGTACCGCTGTCGAATGCCCACACGTTTTCATGGAACCGATACCGTTTCAACCCACGCTGCTCGGTAAAAGCCAGCATTTTCAGACCATATCGGCCCATCTGTTGGCTCGAGTGCCCGGGTATCTGCCGCATAAGGTGGGGCTTTTGAATGAATCGGCGGTGTTGCCCACTCAGGAAGACAGTGGCGATCGGCTACTGGTGCATATCCATCGATTCGTAGAGGAACGCTATCATCCCAAGCCGGTAGTGGTGCTCGTGCACGGGCTGGAAGGCAGCGCTTCTTCCAATTATATAGTGCATACCGCCGAGAAGTTGCTGCGCGCCGGATTTCACGTGGTGCGTATGAATTTGCGTACGTGCGGCAGTTCGCTACCGCTGGCCCGACGGGCGTACCATGCGGGACTTACCATCGATCTGGAGACGGTGCTGGATTACGTCCGTTCGCAGATCTCGCCGCATGTGGCGCTGGTGGGATTCTCACTGGGCGCCAATCTCACTCTCAAATTGATGGGCGAGGATCAAGAAGAGCGCAATCGACAGCGGGCGGTCCTGGGTGGCCGCAATCGCAAGCGACGTCGCAAACAATCGCCCGCGGATACGTTTGTAGCCGTCAGTCCGCCGCTGGAATTGCTGCGTTCCTGCGAACAATTGGACAGTCCCAATTGCGTACTGTATCGGCGCATGTTTTTAAAAGAAATTAAATCACGGGCCATGGCCGGTAAGTTCGGCAACATTCCGGACCTGGAGCGTGAACTGAGTCATATTAAAAACTTTTTTGACTTTGATCATCATTACGTAGCGCCCAACGGCGGATTTCGCGGTGCGGTCGAATATTATCTGCACTGTGCCAGTCGACATTACGTATCGAACATTGAAGTGCCCGGCCTGGTGCTGCATGCCAGGGACGATCCATTGATCAATCCCGTAGGCTGGGATGAAACCGACTGGAGCGCATTACCGCATATAAAAGCGGAGATTACCGAACACGGCGGGCACATGGGTTGGATTGCTCGACGGCATCCGTTATTTGCCGACCGACGTTGGATGGATTATCGCATTCTGCATTTTTTATCGGACTGGCGCGACAGTTTGCGTTAATTTTAGATAACCGTGCTTGTGAAAGTGGCGGACGTTATACACTTCCCATGCCTTCCGAAAATTATCCGAGGATTGGTCGTAGGCCCGCTCGCTGCCTTCGTAGATGCCGTGACTGAAAGTCTGTCCCAGGCGTTCATAAGTCAGCGGGGTGAGGAAGATTTCCTCTTCATATGCTTTCATAAAATACAACAATGGAGTCGGAGCATCGACCATACGCATTTTTAAGTTATTAATATCCGCGGGCAATCGCAAAGCCGGTTTGCCCGGCGTCACTTCGCGATCGAATTC
>JAGRMX010000229.1 GCA_020441025.1 Leptospiraceae bacterium | reverse complement strand
CTTTCATAACTGGACCGGCAATCGAGTTACCTGTCGCGATTGGTTTCAACTCACGTTAAAAGAAGGTCTGACCGTGTATCGCGATCAGCGCTTTACCGCCGACATGACCGACGCCGGTGTGAAACGCATCAAAGACGTTTTGCATTTACGGGAAGCTCAGTTTCCGGAGGACGCCGGCCCCATGGCGCATCCCATCCAGCCTAAGAGCTATCTGGAAATGAACAATTTCTATACCATGACCGTATACGAAAAGGGAGCGGAAGTGATTCGCATGATCGCCACAATCATCGGATTGGAGCTCTTTCGACGCGGTATCGATCGATATTTCGAATTGTTCGACGGACAGGCGGTAACCACGGGTGATTTTATGCGCGCCATGGAAGCAGCATCCGGATTTCAACTGGATCAATTTCGACGCTGGTACGATCAATCCGGCACTCCGGAAGTCATCATCGGTGAAGAATTCGATTCGGAATCGGGAACTCTGCACCTGCATGTATCCCAATCCGGAACAAAGCAGGTAGGCGTAGATGATACCCCCGTAGACGCGCAACCATTAATGATTCCCCTGAAGATCGGACTGCTGCATCCGGAGACCGGCGAGGATTTACCGATGCAACGCACCGATCGGGGTTTGCGCGGACCGGCTGGAGAAGACGTACTGTTGTTAAGTGCGTTTGAACAAACCTTTACATTCGAAGGCCTGACCACCCGCCCAATCGTCTCCAGCCTGCGCGCTTTTTCCGCGCCGGTACATTTGAAACATCCCCGCACCCGTGAAACACTGGCGTTTATTTTCCGGAACGATGCCGACCCGTACAATCGCTATGAGGCCGGTCAGAGCCTGGCGGCCGAGTTTCTGGACGGTGCTCTTGAAGCCTTTCAGGCCGATCAAACCCCGGAGCGGATCGGACTGAACATTGATGTATTCAGCGACGCTTTTTACGCGTTGATTACATCCGATAGCGCGCCGGCCTACATCGCGCTGGCTATGGATCTGCCGTCGGAAGTGCGCCTGCTGGACAATCAAAATCCGTTGGACTTTGACAATACCCACCGGGCACGCCAATGGTTACGGGGGGAACTGGCCCGCCGACATGGCAATACGCTGCGGGAAATTTATGATCGATTGCATGGCCGTCATTTTGAGAATCCCATGCTGGAGATCGGCGCACGGAAATTCAAAAATCGCTGTCTGGCTTTACTGGCCGAAACCGGCGACGCCTCCGTATCGGATCTGGTGTTGGCGCAGTTACAATCCGCCGACAACATGACCGATGAGCTGTCCGCTTTTATGATTCTGGCGGAACACGATTCGCCCCACCGGCAGACCGCCGTCGATCTGTTTTATGAACGCTGGCAATACAATTCCCTGGTGCTGGACAACTGGTTTGCGGTGCAGGCCGGCGCCGCTCGTTCGGATACTCTGAATGCGGTCCGGGAATTACGCATGCACCCCGCTTTCAAGATAAAGAATCCCAACAAAGTGCGCTCCCTGTTCGGCGCTTTCACCCGCAACCTGGTATGCTTTCATCAAGCGGATGGGGCCGGCTATGCTTTCATCGGCGCAGCGATACGCGAACTGGACGCAATCAATCCATCTATTGCGGCCCGACTGGCCAACGCGTTTTTGCGTACGACCAAATTGGACTCAAAACGTAAAACACACGCTTTACGCGAACTGGATGCTATTCTGTCCCGCGAGGGGTTATCAAACGACGTGTTTGAGATTGTCGATCGCATTCGTACATCGACCGAATAAGCGCGCCTTTAGCAGATTTCAAGGCGTACGCAAACGCGATTTTAGTTGGTTTCATACGCACACAAACGCGATTCTAGTTGGTTTCATACGCACACAAACGCGGTTTTAATTCATTTCCAGACGCGCGCCGCTATCTTTGTGTATTCGAAAGTGCCGGACTTTTTTTGCGGTCAGCATTTCACTGACCGCATCCACGCGCCCCGGCGCGTAACAAAAGCAGGTACCGCCGCCTCCGGATCCGTTGATCTTACCACCCAGCGCGCCGGCTTCCAGGCAATCGGTTAAGATAGAGTCGATAGCGGGAGTGGATATGCCCAGGGTTTCCGATAAAATGCGATGCTCTTCGTTGAGCATGGCACCCAGGCGTTGCGGATCAATGGACCCGCGCAACATATCCAGGCCTTCGCGACACAAATCCCTGTTGATGATATGATCGCGCACTACGGCGCACGATTCCGACTCCAGGGTGGTCAGAGGAATCGCTCTTACCTGCGCGTCAAAATCAGAAAGCAACGTGCGTTTTAAATCGAACTGCGGAATTTTTTCGCGCAACAATTGTACCGCTCCCCGGGCACGATCGCCCACCGTCGCCAGAACACCCTGCGTGTCCTTGGGCTGACCGGAATCAATCAATATCAAATCCTCCGGAACATTCGCCAGGCGTTCGACGCCGTAGGCCGCCGCGTTTGCGGTACGCACGCCGTGCGAATCGCGCGGAAATACATATACCAGTCCGCCCAGATAACAGGAATACTGGTCCATCATACCGCCGGCTCCCTGAAAGAGTTCTTTTTCGCCCTTATATACCAGGTGCGCCACGCGATCGGGATCATCGATATACCCGACCTTGTCCGCATGCTCACCGATTTCCAGCAACAATCGCATCCAGGCGGCGGTCATAGCGGACGAAGAAGAACAACCGGCCCGAAACGGAATCTCGGAATGAAAATTCAACGTGGCCGTGCGGGGAAATGTAAAGCCTTCATCCTGCAATACGCGCAAAATCCCCCAGACAAAATCGTCGCGTGAACGGGGTTGCTTTAAATCGAGGGGCAGGGTCTGAACCGCGCCGTCGTCTATGTCGGGCGTATGGATTTCAAATTCAGGCCGTGCATGCAACGTTCCCTGAATATGAAAGCGTAAATCAATACCCATGGCAATCACCGGCAGATCCAGATAATCCTGATGCTCTCCAAACAGACAGATACGCCCCGGTGCGCTGGTATGTATTTGCATGGACATACGATTCAATCTCCTTTGCGATAATTTAAACTTTGCATGCCTGCGGTTTCAAAATGAGTTCTAATTCGTTTGCAGCTAAGATCTCATGGTTTTGAGATGAGTTCTAAGACCGTCGGTATGCCGAAAAAGGTCGGCACGGTTTTCAGAGTATGGCAATTTGCAAATATCGTTCATGTTTCTGCAATCTGTTATAGCAAGAAGCGCCATTCAAGTTTAATTCACCCAAACCGGTGATTTCCCGGAGGAATTAATGCTTTGCGCTCTGTACCGGAGCGCTCATACCGGGTTATGCGCCTGGCAATTATCGGAGACATTCATAAAGCGTGGGACGATGCGGACGCAGCTTATTTCAATGCCTCCGACTACGACGCTTTGCTCTTCGTGGGCGATTTACCCGGACGAACCCATCGCGGAACCCTGGACGTAGCCCGCGGTATGTCCGCTGTAAATAAACCGGCTCTGTTTTTGCCAGGTAATCACGATGGCGTCAGCATGATGCAGTTGCTGGCGGAGTTGCAGCAGAACCGGTCGCGCATCGAAAAAAAATCCCGGGGCCAGGAACAACTGTGCGCCGAACTCGATGCGGCTCTGGGCGCCATCCGCATGTGCGGGTACAGCCGCCATACGCTGACATCCGGCAGTACAGTCATTGATGTGGTCGCCGCGCGACCGCACAGCATGGGCGGTGATCGATTGGCATACGCCCCCTATCTGGAACGGACGTTTGGCATCGGCAGCATGGCCGATTCCGCCGCCCGCATACTGGACTGCATCCGCGCCTGTGAGAATCCCATTTTAATTCTGGCGCATAACGGTCCCACGGGTCTGGGTGGGGAGCGAAACAGCATCTGGGGTTGTGATTTTCGCAAAGAGGCCGGTGATTTTGGCGATCCGGATCTGCGTATGGCATTGGACCAGGCCCGGGTAGAAAATTGCCCGGTACTGGGTGTGGTGGCCGGCCATATGCATTTACATGTACGCGGCCTGCCCGATCGCGATTGGTGTGTGCGCCAGGATAATCTGACATTCGTGAACGCGGCCCGGGTTCCGCGTATATTCAAACTGGAAGGCGAGCGTGTGCATCATCATATTCGCATGACGATTCAGGCCGAATCCGTACAGGTGGCGGAAGTGCTGATATCCGATGCTGGTCGCGTGATACGGGAAAGTGCGCCTGCTCAGCCCATGAATAACTGACGTTCAGACGGTCGCGTCAAATCGAACCGTCCATTGAAATGCGTACTGCTGCATGAGTCATTCGGCCGATATTATATACAGTATATAATTATATGAATTCTACCGAAGCACAGGAGCCTTCAGAAGAAGAACTCGACTTATTACAGCACGGACATGAGGCCGCCGGCACCGGGTTGTCGGAAGATGCCGCCGATACGATCGCCTTTACCACCGAAGGCAAGGATCTGCTGGCGGATGCCGATCTGCGCGGCATTATGGCTCAGTTCAACCCGGCCGCCAGTAAAGACATTCTGGCCATAGAAAAAGGCGTTGAGAATTTCTTTTTGTTTCACCAGGCGCCCCATGCGTTGGCGCGACCACAGCAGATGGAACACCTCGGACCGCGCGAGTTGCAGGTACTGGAAGAGCGCGATACTTTCGTACGGTTCGCGTTTATCGCCTGCGCGGAAGAGAGCGGCCAACTGTTTACTCAAGAAGTATTGATTCGACCGTCATCACTCAAAGCGGATCAGGTGGCCAAAGTTAAAAATGCCTGCGTGCGGGCCAGCGCCACATCCATCGCCCAATACATTGATTTACGCGACCGGCAACTGCAGCAGATGGAACGTTCGGACGAGTTGGGCAAATGGGTATCGGCGCGCTTTATGCAATCGGGCGGCGACGGAGAAACTATCCGGGCAACTTCTCAAAAAGACGTGCATCAGTTGATGCTGTCGCTACACAATTTATCGTTCGAAGCCTTTCTGGAAAATGAAATCAAAGCGCCCGAAGAATTGATCATTCCGGTTATGGCATTGCTAAAGCGTCCGGCGGACTTTATACTATCCGAATTACAAATCGGACCGACTATACCGGACGCGGCCCGCGCAGTACTGGAAACCAGAGCCCGTCTGCCGCTCTTGATTGCCCTCAGCGCCGACTTCCATTTGATACAGCCCCCGGCGGGACATTTAATTGAAATGGAAGACGGGCAGGTTAAAGAACATCGCTCCGAACTGGAATGGATATATGTGCTGCACGTGCAGATGGCGCGACGCATTCTGTTCATTCTATTGCCGGAAGAAGAAACCGGCTGGATTCAAACCAGAGGCACAGCGCAGGATAAGCGCTACCTGGAAGAACTGCGCAAACATCCGTCCTTCACCGCGGGCGAAAGCTGGCAGGGTGGCGTGGAATTCTTAACCTGCTATGAAGCATTGTTAAAAATCGTACGGCAGACGCGAGCGATCCGCCGGGAGTACCTGATCGAGCTTGTGACCGAAGACACGGTCAAAAAACTGAATATGCAATTCGAACCGGTGCTATTCTCCCCGGAATCGTTTGAAATTCCCGATCCGAATATTGAATCATACATCAAGCGCGAAGAATTATACGAGCATGTTATTGAACGCATGAAAAAAATGTCCGACGTCTTTTCCTATGAGGAACGGCGCCAGGGCGGCGGACCACGGGGCACCTATTTTCTGTATCTGTACAACATGCCCCGGGCGTTTATCGATAACAAGAATCGTCGTCACTTTCTGCATATGGTCTGCCGCAACAACGGCATGGAGAAAGGCATATACGACATGTTGATTGAGGTGAATTCCACAACGCCCCGGGAAATAGAGGACGAACAGATTGCCCTGTCCAGAGCCATCCGGGATTGGGAAGCCGAAATCGAGAAAGAACGATTGCGTAAGGAACGTGCGCGCCT
>JAGRMX010000228.1 GCA_020441025.1 Leptospiraceae bacterium | reverse complement strand
ATCCGAATTACGAACCCTTTCGTAATAATCTGAGCTGGTCTTTACTGTTGTATGCTGAATCCCTTCAGGAAAACGACCCGGAACGAGCGCTGGAAATATTAAAGGAAGCATACGATTTTAATCCGCGTTATCGGGAAGCGGTACGACGCTATGCCAACGGACTCGTGGATGCGAAGCAATACGGTCGCGCTCTGGATGTACTCCAACAGGGCATGCGCACTATTTCCGAAAACGATTCGTTTTGCTGGCCGTTATCGGTGGCTTACCGGGAACACGCCCAGGAGCTGGTACAGGAGAACAAACAATCGCAAGCTCTGCAAATCAGTCGCGGTATTCGAAATTACATAAACGGTAAACCGGACTGTGACAATGTATTGTTGATAGCCATCGATAAAAACTTTGCCATGCTAAACGCGTTTGAAGAGGCCATGCCCCTGCTGGAAGAGCTGGCCGCGCGACACGGGGACCACTCGGTGTATTCGCAACGGGCCGGTTTTCATATCAATCGCTATGCCGTGCGCCTGCGCACTACCGGTCATACCGAGCAAGCCGCAAGCATGCGCGATCGGGCCAATGTTCATCTGCGCCGCGCCATGGATATATACGAACGCAATCATCCGGGACGACCGGTGGTACGCGATGTCGGCTTTCCTTTGCGCGACATGACCATGGTGGTGGCGTCGCATGATAGCGGCGGAACCCATAGCGGTTACGGCAAATACTGTTATGATTTTATTACGGTCGGTTCCGAAGGCGCCGCAATTCGTCCCGATACCCGGGGCGATAATCTGAATGATTTTTACGGCTTCGGAGCATCGGTGTATGCCGTGCGCGAAGGTGTGGTGGATGTCAGCAAAGACACCGATCCCGATTTTGCGCCTAACGCGGTGCAGTACGATACGGACGGTAATTTCGTACGCGTCAAACATGCCGATGGAACTTTCTCCTGGTATGTACACCTGAAACAGAATAGTGTTACGGTGAACGCAGGCGATCGGGTGCGGGCCGGTCAGAAGATCGGCGAACTGGGCAACTCGGGTATGAGCGTCAGCCCGCATTTGCATTTTTGCATGATCGGCGACGATTACGTATCGCTGGATTTTCGGTTTGAAAGTATGCGCATCCGTCCGACTCTGACCGATGCGCCGCGCGCCACCACGGACCCATTGCGGATGGGCTGGTTGGTGCAACCGACGCCATAGTTACCGACAATATGAATAATCGGTTGCTCATCGGGCCTACGCCCGAATTGATTTTCAGGAACGCAAATGATGGGAACGAATTACGGCCAGCGCTTCACTGCTCTGTCGTAAGCGCGCCGCCAGATAGTGAGCCACTTCCCGATAAAAGGCCGCCGCCATAGAATCGTTGGTATCCAGAACTTCTTTCAACTTCGCGAACTGTATTTCGTACATTTCACAATGTTCCACAGCCTCGGCCGTTAAAGAACGCGGCGATCCGTCCAGAAAGGGCATTTCACCGAAATGACTGCCGCTGCTGAGTCGCACCAGCTCCTGGTCGTCACCTTCGGTGGTGGATTTAATCATCTTAAGAGTTCCCACCCCGATTATGTACATGGCATCGGCCTGGTTACCTTCATAAAACACGCGTTGTCCCGTATTGAATACGCGCTTCTGAGCCACCCGGGCAATCGCTTCCAGCTGAGTCTCACTGAAACCGCGAAACAGATAAATTTTCTTCAACAGATCCGCAATGGCTTTCATGAGGACCGATCCTGCCCGACCATGCTGGTAGAGCAACAACTTTGAAAGTGAAAATGGTTTAACCAATCGCTATGGACGGATGGTATTCAAGCAGGCCGTCGTCTCCGACAACTAAAAGTCCGACTGTAAACTGGTTGACCGGGCGACCGGTTTATTGTTATTTTACGGACGTATCGGAGTTTCAACCGATATCTAACGCACACCGCGTCGGAAGATGATTGCCATTACCGACATTTTATCCCTGCTGGCCATCGCGCAAACCGGCTTTACCATTATATATCTGCTGACCCACAGGCAAAATCGAACTCAGGACCGGCTGATTGCTCTGCTGCTGCTTTTCCTGTGTATGCCGCCCATCATGAAAACCATTGTGGACCACCTGGAATCGGGCACACCGGGAGTCTTAGTCCGGTTGCGCGGCTTTGGTTTTATGTTTGGACCGCTGCTATATCTGGCCATCCATGCCCGCCTGCATGGCGACCGTAAACGCAAGTTACCGCGCTGGTGGTTCCTTCATTTTTTGCCCGGCATTGTTCTGGAAACCATTTTGCTCTGGAAAGGCTATCTATTGCCTCCGCGCCCCGCCTTCATTATGGAACCTGTACCGCCGCGACCACCGCATTGGTTCGGATTGCTGTACAGCGGAACAATGATAATTAGCGCCATCGGTTATTCCATATGGTCCCTCATCTGGATTCAAAGCATTCAATCGCGTTATCGAGAATTAACGGGCCCGGCGGCCGTGCATCCGCTGCTGGGCTCGACGAAGGCGATGGTATATGCGGTGCTGGTGGTCTTTGTATTAATGCTGTTAACCGGCCTCGCCCATAACGTATTGCGCGAACCGATCGGCTGGCCACATGCGGTCACATTTCTGCTGGGCATCTATACCGTGTCTTTTCTGGCGATTCGCTGGAGCATGCGTAAGTTACCTGCTGCGATCGGAGACATTGCGGATCATTCTTCCCCGCCCCTATCGCTGCACACTACGTTACCCACTCCGGCGAACAGGTCGTCCGAATCACGCGTCGACTCGGTAAGCTTATCCAACGGGAAGCCTATTGAAGATTCCATTGACTCAGTTGAGCCGGACGACTCAGATTCCGGGTCTCATCCCGAAACCGGATTAACCCGATACAGCCGTACGGGCTTGAACTCTCAGGAAGCGAAACTATTAGCGGAACGAGTAACCGAATATATGCAAACCAACCGGCCATATTTGAACGATGAGTTCAGTCTGGACGATTTGAAAGCGGCTCTGAACGTTCCCCGCCATCATATCAGCCAGGTCATCAACGACATCTTCGGTCGTAATTTTTACGCGTATGTCAACGACTACCGCGTGGCGGAAGCCTGTCGACTACTGCGCTCTCCGGACTATCGCGATCATCCCGTTGCCCGTATTGGAATGGAATGTGGTTTTGTTTCCCGCTCCGTCTTTTATGAAGTATTTCGCAAGAAGCTGGGCACCACTCCCGCGGCCTATCGCCAGAATAAAAACAATACCGGTTAAATCGATTGTTCCTGCTGTAACAATCGAATATCCGCAATGATAGCTTCAATATCGTTGTTTCTTTTTACATTATATATTCCGCGCAGATAACCCTGTTCATCCACCAGAAAAGCCTGTTCGGAATGAACAAAATCTTCCTCTCCCTGCGTTGTACGCGTATCCGTGTCGGCCCCATATGAATCGCGAGCCAGTTTATAGATCACTTCGCGCGATCCGGTCAGCAGATGCCAGCTTTGAAAATTTATACCCAGGTCCTGCCCGTATTTATGCAACACCGGCGGCGTATCAATGTCCGGTGTGATAGTATATGAAATCATTTCGAAATTGCCGGTTTTGTTTGCAAATTCGCGATGCACGCCGCGCAGCCGCGGCATGGTCAGGGGGCAGATACCACGACAGCGAGTAAAAAAGAAATTGGCCAGGTATATTTTGCCCCTGAGCTGCTCACTGCCGAATTCCCGATCGTCCTGATCGGTAAAGGCAAAATCCGGAATACGAATTGCTTCGTCGGGCGCCGTCGCTGCAAGCTCTCGCTCTCCTTTCATTACTTCCGGCCAGAAGGGGCGAAAATCGTCACCCTCAAAATAGGGTAAGCGATCCGCGTCGCCCAGATCAAAGCTGCGCATTTCATCACCATAGCGTTCGGCCGGATTAAAGGATTCATTCGGTGAATCGCATTGAGCGAGAAGCCCGTTCACCGACATCACAACCAATAGAATTAGCATTTTTGATTTTATAGATGATTTACAAATGTTCATTGCATGACCTCGTTGAAGTATCGCTTACAAGTTCGTTGTACGAAAACCAGGTCCTCTCGAGCTGGACGCATCAATATCGGATCGTTCGGCCGTCGTCATCGGCCTCTACGCCCACGCATAACTTGCTGCCGATCAATCCCATCAGCTTGCGTCCGTCGATTTGCACATAGTTGGCGAAGATTTTTCCGTCGGATCGCCAGGTTTTCTGACCGACCTGGTAGCCGTGTTCATAACGCGCGTACTCGTATAAGTGACCGTTTTCATGCCAGCTATACGCTTCGCCGTGATGTTGCCCGTTCTCAAACTCATAATAGAAACGCATCTTACCCGACGGATACCAACCACGATGTACGCCCTCCTTGCGATTGTGCTCATAAGGACGTTCCTGGGCCAGGCGACCATCGGCGTAGAATTCCTTTTCCACACCATGGATTTCACCCTGGACATATGGCGTTTCCCGCCAGCCGGCCGGAAATTCCGTTCGCATGATGCCGGTAAACGGCCGGCCCTCGTACGACATACTTCCCTGATGAATTTGAAATCCCGGATCCGAGTTGGGCAGACCCCGGGGCGCGCGTCCCGAGCAGGACGCTACCAGAATCGCCGCCGACAAACCGCTCATCAGAAGAAAAATAAGCGGAGCGCACCGACCGGATCGATGCGCCCGCTGTACGAAGATGGGTTGTGAAATTTTAACCGCTGTGCTCATAAGCGTTCTTTAAATCAGAATGTGGTCGATCCCTTACTGCCGTGGAAATCCTCCAGCAGAATCAGATTGTTGCTGGTATTTTCAACATGATAGTGATATATGCTGGAACCGATCGTGCTGTGCACATGAGTATGGCCGCCGTTCGCGTCCAGTGCCGGCGTACTGGTACCGGGCGTAGAGCTATCGGTTTCCAGTCGTCCAAATATGGGATAGCCGTCCAGAGCGATGCCCACCAGAGCGGAATTGTTGTTGGTCAGCTTATACGGTTCGGTATGGTAGTGATACATACCGATGTCGGTCGGATGGCCGTTGGCCGAATCCATGGTGTCCAACTCTGCGGACAGCGTATCCCCTGGTGCCGCATCTTCATTAAAGAGCACGACGCCGTTTACACCCACGCCCATAGGACCGGTAGTGGTTGTACTGCCCGAAGTATTGGGCGTGGCCGGGATGGTCAGTGTAATGTTCTGCGATGAAATCACATTCGGATTCGCGGAATTACCGGATGGAAAATCGTTGGTATAACAACCAGAACTGGTGCTGTAGTAACCGCTCGAATAAGGCGGTAAATCCGATGTAGAGAAAACGTAGTTACCGCCGCTGACCGTTATAGTCATACAGGTAAAGTTGTCCTTAATCCAGGCCGGTAAAGAGGAATCGTTGTTGGTAACACAGGAGTTACATCCACCAGAGCTGCTGGTCGAATTGGTCAGCAGTAATAGACTCAACAGAGTAGTGTCATCATCGCTGTCATCCGAGGACACAAGATCGCACCCACTGAATAAAAATGGAAGCGCGAAAAGCACCGACAACAGTGCCATGATTCTAATTGTAGTTATCTGGTTCTTGAGCTTCACGTTCTCACCTCACATTGAGAACTCATAGTTTTGAAATGAGTTCTAAGAGTCGTTGCCGCATTGCGACCGACTCATATATTTTTGATAATGAAAATGTGACACATTCTCGAAGATCGGTCAACGCACCGCGCGTCCGCGCCGATCCGTCCGGACATGCAAAACGATAAACATCACCAGAACAGGTGAATCGACCCGGAATAGTACAACGGCTTTGATATTGAAAGTGGAAACGAAAATATACGTATATCAGCGCATGGAAAATCACTTCCGGGTGCGAATTGAATTCATAACACACATCTGAATTAAACGGATTTATCGACTCATAAATTTTGGTTTGCCTG
>JAGRMX010000227.1 GCA_020441025.1 Leptospiraceae bacterium | reverse complement strand
GAAATTCCTCACTCTCAAAATTCAGATAATGGCCCTGTTCGCCCAGTTCGGGTCCCCAGTTTCCATTTTCTAAAAAATCACGATCGAGTACTACTTCATTCCCGGTATCGGCCATCAGAATCGGACTGGTCCCCAAACCGGATGTACCCGATACTGACAATAAGAGAACGGCCAGAGCCGTATGCTTGAACCATCGGCGCTGTGCCGACCGGAAAGGGACGATTTGTTCAATCGATTCCATGCTATTAAAAATTACGGCAATCTGAGAGGGCGGGTTAGCAATTTTTAAGACGCGGGTCGTTCAAAACCGCGCGGCCAACCGGATGTGATGGAAACCAACGGGCGACATAGAACTATTTTTATCGGCGATGTGCATGGCTGTTTGCATGAACTCCGTCAGATGATTGATCGATTGCGGCCTACGGCCGAAGATCGGGTGATTATGCTCGGTGATTTGATCAATCGGGGACCCGATCCGGTGGGTGTTGTGCGTTATGTGGTCGAGCGGGATTATGAATGTCTCATGGGCAACCACGAGCGCGAGTATCTGCTGGAAAACGATCGCCTGGATAAATATCGCCAATTGCGACAGGAACTGGGCGCTGAACTACATAGCTGGATTGAAAACCGTCCGTATTATATAGAAGAAACCGATTTCATAGCCGTGCATGCCGGTCTGCATCCGGAGCGATCGCTGGCCGAATCCGATCCGGAAGTTCTGACCAATATTCGCTTCTGGGACGGAAAGGGTGAACGACTGAATAATCCCGACGATCCGCCCTGGTATGATCTGTATACCGGCGAGCGCCCGGTCTTTTACGGGCACTGGGCCCGGCGGGGATTGAATCTGCGTGAAAAAACGTTCGGCCTGGATTCTGGTTGCGTATATGGTCGCCGCCTGTCTGCATATGTTCTGGAGACGGACGAACTGATTCAAATACCGGCGGCCAGGGTTTACTATGTTCCCCCATCCCTGCGAGGTGTGCGGACCGCCACCTGATACTGAAGTTCCCGTTTAAATCTACATGCCTGAAAGCAATAACGTCGAGACCAATCAAGATTCCCTGGAGCATTTACGGGAAGAGAATCGTCGGTTGCGCGGTTTGGTGAACAGCTTTTCGCAGATCAATGTATCCATCGATCTGGATACGGTATTAATGAACACGCTGCACACCGCGACGGATTTAATGAACGCGGAAATCGGATCGATTGCTTTGATGAACGATGCCCGCACCGAGCTGGTGTTTGTAGAGTCCACCGATCCGAACTTTGATCGTTTGAAAAACTTTTCGGTTCCACTGGGTAAAGGCATTGCCGGCCATGTGGCTAAAACCGGCGAGATTGTGCGGGTGGAGGACGTATCCCGGGACGATCGCTTTTATTCGCGCATTGATCGAGAGATGCAGCAAAAAACGGAGACGTACATTTGCGCTCCGTTAATTGTAGAAGATCGCATTATCGGCACGGCTCAGTTGATGAATCGACGTGACGGCCAGAGTTTCACCGAGAACGATGAGGAATTATTGGCCGGTTTTGCGCGTCAGGCGGCTCTTGCAATTCAGAACGCTCAGTTGCACAAAATGAAAATGCAACAACGGGCCTTTGAATCGGAAATGGAACTGTGCGCCGAAATTCAAAAACAGTTATTTCCGCGTTCGGCTCCAAATATTCACGAATACGAAATATTCGGCTTTTCGGCACCGGCCCGTGAAGTGGGCGGCGATTATTACGGTTATACCACGCGCGATGACGGCAGCTATGATCTGGTGCTGGCGGATATTTCCGGCAAGGGCGTTTCCGCTTCGCTGATGGTTTCCGAGTTTCATACGGGCTTCCATCTTTTATCCTCAATGGATTACGATCTGCTCCAGTGTATGAACACGTTGAATGTTCATCTGGTGGACTCTCTGGTGGTGGGACGATTTATTTCGGCCTTCGCGTTACGCATCGATCCGCGCATGGATGACATTCACTATGTTCTGGCCGGTCACAATCCGCCGTACGTGTTACGCGCCAATGGCGATTGGATAGAGCTGCAACGCACGGGTTTATTTCTGGGGCTTGAAAAATTGCCCTATACCATGCAGAGCTTTCGATTGGAAAAGGGCGATTTGTTACTGGCCTTCAGTGACGGGTACCCGGAGGTTAAAAACGCGGAAGAAGATTTGTTTGAAGAGGAACGTCTGCGCAGTCTGGTCATTGATAACATGGACCGTCCGCTTGAACAGATCCATCAGAAGATCGAAACGGCTATTGATGAGTTTCGAGGAGATACGTCGCTGCCCGATGACCGCACACTGTTATTGGTCCGGCGGATATAATTCTGGCACTTAAAATCGGATTGTACAGTGTTCGACTGTAGTACGGGTATGCGCTTTCCATCAGCCAATGACCGCGAATTCTGCCCGGTTGAAATCCCGATTCACGGGTCTTATCCCGCGGCCGGCGGCCACTGGATTGATTGCCTGCTAAAACTGATTGACCGGAGAAGCTGGCGGCGGGAATCGGTAAATTCTTATGAAAGCTGGTATCCATCCGGAATATAAAGAGTCCACCATCAAGTGCGTATGCGGCGCGACGTATAAAACTCGCTCCACCCGCGGGGATATGCAGGTGGAAATCTGCGCCAACTGCCACCCTTTTTATACCGGCCAGCAGCGTGTTATCGACACCGCCGGTCGCGTGGATCGCTTTAAGAAAAAATACAAGTTGAAGTAAGCCGATTTCATTGTACTGAAATCGCGTCCGAGCAATCCTTCTCTGAGTCCATTCGGGCATAGATCTCCCACCCCCGAGGGTGGTTTGGGGGAGGGCGAGTCTTGCATGCAGGTAAAAGGGCGTTTGTTGATTATGTATCCGGAGCCGCCCCTGTAGATCGGCCACATATCCCAAAAGCATCTATATGTAAAGCACAGCTCTGTCACAGGAATGTGCTATGCTACAATCGGGGAAATATTGCCTGTCAGGCATCTGATATGCTGGAGAAGCGATTGAATTCCGGTTCGCGAATAAAAGTTCCTGGAAACGGCCTTGCCCGATCGTCCGCGACATCCGTGCACAATACTGCAGCAAGTGATTTTTTAGCACATCAAACGAGACCGGCGACCGTTAATAAAAGCATACGATTCTGAGAAAAAACTGACGTAATTTATCAAATCGTACCCGGAGCATCGCATGGCTTTCTGGCAGAAAATCGTCAAAAAGATTCGCCGCAAACGTAAATCAGATGCCGAATCGCGTGGTCCCGACCTGGATGCACAGTTGTCGGAACTCCTGCGCACTCTGCGTTCAAAACTGCAGAAATTTCTAATCACCCGTTCGGCCAACGGTGTTATCAAGAAATCGGGCGCATTTACACTGACCAAAACCAATCCGGGTTTATTCCGATTGGATGCGGAAAACCTGTCGGTATTGATCAACACCGAGTCGTTTCTGGTACGCGGCAATGACAATCGCGTGCAGGGATTGCTGCGGGTATCCGAGACCGCTCTCTGTCGGGCTTTACAAAACGGTAAAAATGTGCGGGAAATTGTGCAGGCCACCGACGCGCCCGAACGACCGGCCAGTCTGGAGATTTATCAGGAGTTGATCGAGCAACCGTCCGATTTTTCCCTGGATCGTTTACCCGGATTACATGAGCTACTGGAGTGGGCGGTTTTTGATCTGGATCAGATGATCACGCGCAACAGCGTGAATACACTTGCGCATGTGCTTGTGCATGCCAGCCCGGCTCTGGAAGAACGTCTGCGATCGCGCTTATCCGTGCGTTTGAAAGCCACAATCTATCAGGAACTGGAAAGCCTGGGTTCCCCCGGTAGCAATCCCGAGTTGAATCCGCACAGTCGTCGGTTGGGCTTTTTGCAATTTGAAACGGCCCTCAAAGAGTTTCGAACTCAAATGCTGCAATACCGTCAAATAGAGCAATCCCGAAAGCGATTGCCGGATGCGGTTCGCTCGATTAAAGGCGATTGAATTGCGGTTTTCACTCCGGTAATCCTCGGAACCTGGCACAGATACGAAACACGCTACGCGCAGGGGATGCACCCGAATGAAATGCGACCCGAATCGCCCTGAAAAAGGCCCCTCGGTCCGGAAACAAAACTTGCCATTCAGAGCCGCCCGCGATTCCGTGCATTGACTTCTTCAATTGGTAAACCTACATGACTCAAACCGCAATTGACCCCTCATTCTTTAAGAGCGCCAGCGAAGGCATTCACCGGGTAATTCAAAATATTAAAACCGTAATCACCATCGACCATCATAAGCTGGAGTACATACTGGCTTCACAGATTGCGGGCGGTCACGTAATGCTCGCGGATTCGCACGGTGTGGGCAAAACATCCCTGGCGCGCGCCCTGGCCGGTTCGTTTGATTGGGACACCGCCGCGAAAACGGACGAAGGGGTGGCGGTAGATTACTTCAATCGTATTCAGTGTACCGTGGATCTACTGCCACAGGATATTCTGGGCTTCAATCGCTTTGACATGCAGAATAACCAGTATAGCTTTCAACGCGGTCCAATTTTCGCTCACTTTGTATTGTGCGACGAAATCAACCTGCTGACTCCCAAAACCCAGGGGTCTTTCTTTCAGGCCATGGAAGAACAGATGGTCAGCATTGAAGGCGAGAACTATCATCTACCCACTCCGTTCTTCATCATTTCTACCATGAACCTGCGGGGAGCGCATCTGTTCCCGCTGCCGGCGCCCCAATTGGACCGTTTTATGCTGCAAATCTCCATGGGCTATCCCCCGGAAGATAAAGAAATTGAAATAATCCAACAGCACGGCCAGACTAATTCCTGGGCCGGATTCGGATCGGTAGCGGAGGTGAACGAGCTGCTGGCCTGGATGCGATTGGTAGACGCGGTTACCATTCATCCCGATGTCATTCATTACATAGTTGCGTTAACCCGCAAAACCCGCACATTCCCCGGCATCATCACCGGCTGCAGTCCCCGGGCCGGCATCAAAATGTCGCGATTGTGTCGCGCGCTGGCGCTGGTGCGCGGTCAGAATTACGCTACCATCGATCTGGTCAAAGAACTGCTGGTACCGGCATTGGCGCATCGTCTGGAACTGGAAGATCCATCACAATCACCGGGTGAGTTGTTGCAGTTCATCGAAAAAGAAGTGAAAGCGTGAGGTAAGCATATGCCCGCGCACCGTCGCCCACGCGTAGTTTTCTATTTCAAATTGTACATGGCGGCCATGGTCGCCCTGAGCGTGGTCTTGCTCTTGGTGGATGGCATGCACATCATCCAGGGCGACCTGGCGGCGATGATCGATCCCACTCTGACCGTTCCGGAAATTCGTATCTACGCGTTGTATTTTCGAACCGCCGTATATCTGGCCTGGGCCGTGGTGTTTTCCATAGCTCTGTTTACGCCGGTGAAACCCTGGGCCTGGTATTATAATCTGGGTATGCTGGCCTTCAGTCTGCTGGGGTGCGTCACCATTCCCTTTGCCGTGTGGATATTTCTGTACTGGCGCAAAGGTTCGGTGCGTGAATATTACCTGAGTTCGGGCCATCTGTATCATGCCGGTGCGGAGGATCAGTCTCAATCGGTAGCCGATCGATTGTTTGACGGCCTGGTGGAATGGCCGCGACCGATTCGCTGGCTGGAATATTATTATCCTTTCACTCTGGCCGGAACGATCCTGTTTGCCAGCGCCGTGTTGTTGTTGGGGCTGGCTTTCGGTGGTACCGGTGAGCGCGTAAATATTTACGCCCTGATATTTTCAGCTCTGTCATTTCTGGTGCTGGGTTTGTTGGTACTCGACGGACGTATCCAGGCTTTCTTTGTGTTGGCGGTGGAACTGGGTTGGGATACGTCCTCGCCGTTGATTGCGCGCCTGGATTCGGCCATCCGGGTACACCTGGCCCAATCGCGAACGCATTACTTTTATCGCTATC
>JAGRMX010000226.1 GCA_020441025.1 Leptospiraceae bacterium | reverse complement strand
CGATGAGAAATCACAGGAAGTGGATAGTATTGCCTCTGGCCCTTTTACTGGCCGGTTCATTGATGGCGCAACCACGCACCGTAGAACCAGAGACGGAGCAGGAAGAGTTTCCGGATCTGCAACGCACCGAAGCGCTTCAGGAAGCGAATATCCTGGATGCGTATACCCGGCTGGGCGAACTGGGCTGGCTGGTGCAGATGGCACAGCAGGATCGTCGCCTGCAACAGCTGGAAGAAGAAAATCCGCTGAACTTTGAGTATACCTTTCGGTACATTAAATTCACTCCGCGCAATACGTATATTCGATACGTAAAAGAGGACCCGCAGTTTTTATTGAATACGTTCGGGCCTACCGAGCAGATTCTGAACCAGATCAAAGAAAAAGTGGAGCTGGCGAAAACCATCAACGTTCCCGCCGAAGCCGTGACTCTGGATAAAGGTCGCGACGGTATCGAGCTGACTCAGTATGATTTCATTTACAGTAATGATCCGGACCAGCGTCGGGCCATCGGTTCCCGTCGTAAAAGCCTGACCCTGTTCTTTGATCGAACCAACAACCAGGCCGATACGGCTCAACAGTTGCAGCTGTCCATGGTGGTAACCAAAATTGTAGAAAACGATTTTCGACGCGGAGTATCCGACACGGAATTGATCATTGATCCGGCGCCTCTGGATCCCAAAGACGATATCCAGATGTCCGACATTCTGATTTTGCATCGTTACAATCAGAAACCCACCAACGTGATTTTACTGGGCTTGATGCATAACACGTCCACCAATCCGCATCGCCTGGAATTCAAACAGGAATTCTATGTAAAATTATTGGATCATTTCTTTCGGCTGTATCGCCTGGTGGCCAACTACGCCAGCAAAGACGACAATGACTACAACGAAGAAGTGCTCCAGAAACTGGAACAGAGCATGAGTTACTGATTCGACTGCCATTGCCGTAAGCTAAAATGACCGACCGGTTTTGTGAATTGCACAGCCGGTCGGTTTTTTATTGCGCGGCTTTCGGACACCCCTGATCTCGCCATCGATCGCATCCTTTTTGATTTACCGAAAAACCGGTGGTTCCAATCCTGTTTGTATGCAGGATTTCGGGTCCGCCGCCCCCCCCGAAACCGACGCGATCGGTTCCGTACACAGTCAGGCCATTCTGGACGCCCTGCCGCTGCCCGTATTTGCCATTGATGCCGATTACGCCATCGTGCCCTGCAATCGAGCGGCGGCGGAACATCTGCGCAAGAGGGCCGATGCTTCCTTCGGCGTTCGTAACAACCAACACGCAGAGCCCCGTTGTCATGAAATCCTGTACGGACGCTCTCAAATCTGTCCCTATTGTCCGACGATCAACGAGCTGCAATCCGACCACGAAAACGACGCGGCCGATACCCGCAGCGGACAGGATTATGAAGACATTATTGAAAAGGTGATTCCGGTCCGTACTCCCGGCGGTGACGAGCGATCTATTCGATTGCACTTTATTTCATTGAATACGACGGAAGGTTCCGGCCTGCCGACCGACTCGGGTACATATCAACTCATTGAAACTCTGGAAGATATAACAATTCGTCAGCAGAAGCAGGAAGAGGCGCTGCGCATGGAAAACCTGGCGGCGCTGGGAATTATGATCAGCGGAATCGCTCATGAACTGAACAACCCGTTGACCGGTATAGGATTGAATTTACAGAATTTACAGGCCAACCTGGAGAGCATGGCCCCGCCGGAAATACAACGCCGATTGGGAATATTACAGAAAGACCTGCATCGCGCATCGCGAATCGTTTCCGACATTTTGAGTTTTTCCTCTCCCGGCAAACCGCGTCTGACCAGGGCGAGCATTGTGCAAACGATCCAGAAGGCCATCGACAACACCATGCGTCTGTATCCCATTCTCTCGCGACAGGTACAATGGAAATTTCAGCCGGACCTGGAAGATGAATTTTTCGCCTATGATACCGAGAAGGTAGAACGCGTGCTGATCAATCTGTTTCGCAATTCGTTACAGGCTCTGGATTATCAACCGGGATATGTAAGCATACAACTCAAACGCCTGCGCAAATTTATGCGTATAACCATCGAGGATAACGCCGGCGGCATTCCAATCGAGAAGCTGTCACGTATATTTCAACCTTTCTATTCCAACTCCGGTAACGAACGCGGCAGCGGACTCGGGCTGAGCATCTGTCACAGCATCATCCGGGAGCATCGCGGTCGTATTCACGTGCGATCCTTCGACGGCAAAACCAGGTTTTATATTTCCTTACCTCTCGGGACGGTTAACCGGTGAGCGAATCCGAAACAAGCGGTACGATTCTTGTGGTGGATGACATCGAATCGATCCGCTTCGCCATTGCAGAATACCTGGCCAATGATTTTCGGGTAATCGAAGCTTCGGACGGATTTGAGGCTATGAGCATCTGTGAAAATGAGAAGGTCGACCTGGTAATATCGGATATTCGCATGCCCGGCATGGGCGGCCTGCAATTGATTCGTTTACTGACGCCCAAATATCCCGAAATGCAATTCGCGTTGATGACCGCCTATAACGTGGATGATTATATCGAATTCGTACGCAATGAGAATATATGGAACATCATTCCCAAGTCCACCTTTCTGGATTTAAAATACATTCTGGTTATGGCGCGCAAGTTACTGGGCAATAATATCTTCGGAATCCACCACTATTTTCCCGAGATCGGATATGAAGATGTGAGTCTTTCCACCCTGCATCGTATGCATCGCAATCCGGATGAAACGCCGTTAATGCCGGATGTTTTTTATACCTGCCATGTTACCACCGTGGAAGAGAATAACGTTATCTGCGATATGATCGGCGAAGTACTGCACCGGGCGGGTGCGCCCTCGGTAATCCGCATGGTGATTGAAGAACTGGCCGCCAATGCCATGTTGCACGCGCCCGGACGCACCAGGGAGGAACGCGAAGCCATGCAACAACAGGCGCGCAAATCGGGGCCGGTGCCCGTGGATCACCCCGCTATGGCGGAAGAAGACGCTTTTCAAATCTCTTTCGGTTTGCTCTCGGGTCAGGCCGTGATTGCCGTAACGGATTTTCACGGCACACTCGACCGAGACGAAGTATTGTATAGATTGGAGCGACAGGTTACGGTGGACGGCGACAATAACCTACCGGTGGGACTCACGGACTTTCATGGACGCGGATTGTATATCAGTCGCGAACAGGTGGATCATCTGATATTTAATATTGCTCCCGATCGAAAAACGGAAATCATCGGCATCCTGCCGCTGGACACCAATGTACGCTCCCGGGCCATTTCCATATTTCAAAAAAAGTAAGTTACCCTGGCATCAAAACCAATATCCAGGTCCCGTTCCCGGGATAAGGCGTACGGCACCGTCACACCGATGATTAAATTATCCAGAATGCGATAATTCACTCCGGGAGCGATCAAGCCGCTGGAAAAGCGCCGTTCTTCCGGGTCTGTTCGATAACGATACAGGTATTCCAGCATCAAATCCCAGTTGCCCAGCCGAAAGGCAACGGCCAGTTCCGCCTTCCATGTTCGGGCGAATTCCTGTTCTTCTTCTTCCCGGAATTTTTTATTTGTCTCAGCGTTGTAACGTACGGCACCGCTGATAAAAAACCATTCCGATCCGAATCGAATGCCCAGGTACGGTTCCAGGCTGCCCAGTTCCTTGCTGCCAATTCCGGCGTCTTCATCGCCGGCCGGAATTTCTACGGCCAATCCCGCCGCCGGCATCCAACCATTAAAGCGGTAACCGAATCGCGTTCCGATGATGGGATTATCAATGTGTTCACGTCGATCCGAATCGGTCACCCATTTGCGCGAGTACGGCAATTGCCCGTATACGGACCAGGATTCATAAATGGCATACTCGCCAAAGGCATACAGGGTCTGGTAACGTTCAAAATACTCATGCCGGGTGAGCTGAGTATTTCGAAAGCCGATTCCGGCCCGGTGTCGGGGATTCAACTGCGGGTTTAACAATAACTCGGGTTCATTGGCGATACCGGCAGTATCCTGATCCGAGGAGCCGGCATCGTTATCGACCTGCTCGGATTCTGAGGATGTTTCGGTCACCTGCCCACCGGTGGCAGTCGGGTCGCGTCGTTCATCAGGTTCGGATTGCGCCCGTAGAGGTTGTACGATCGGTACGCACATCAGCAGACCGAACAAGAGCACCCATTTCAGTCGTTTTTTTACGGTACTTCCGCTTTGCTCTTTCATCATCATTTTAACTCAATAATTACCGTCGATAAACGCATTTCACAATCGCGTCCGTCATTAGATTCAACTCACACGCGTTTAACCGGTTGCTTTTTCAGAAATCTGATAGTGTTTCCGGAACGATTCCGCCTGTTTATTTATCCGTAGTTATCAATCGCAATGCTTCCACATACCGATTGGTTACCATCCGAAAGCCCACTTCATTAGGATGAATACAATCCAGTTTCAGATTGGGATCGGACACGGGCGGACCACCCAGGGTTCCGCGCAAATCAATGTAATGTAGTTCGGGTACGGCGGCGCTGATGTTGAGCAGGCGCGTATTATAACGATCCAGCAAGTTTTGCATCAGAGCTTCTTTTTCCGCGGTGGTCAATGCGGTAGACGAAAGATCGCAAAAGGCGACTTTGGCCGGATTGGCGTAGTCGTAACCGTGAATGATCCACACCAGACCGGTACCGCCGTACAATCCCTGTTTGATACTATTCCCCTGGTAGATCATGCTGCGCAGGTTGGATTCGATCGTATCAAAACGGCTGGCAATGATCGCATCGCGTGTTGCGGCGTTCTCATAAGCCGAAATATTGGCGAGCAGGTCATTGCCACCCAGACTGAGCAACATATACTTCAATTCCGGCCCCGCCTTTTCGATGACCCGCTGAAAACCGCGCGCTTCATGCAGGTCCCCGGAAAGCGTCTGCCCCGCCAGTACCGCGTCGGTAATCTGATAACCATGATCCTCGGTCAGCCAGTCGCGCAGATCGTGCTGAACCTCAAGTCCATAGGCAAAGTCGGTCCAGCTATCGCCTACCATGCCGAAGCGCGTATTGCTCTGGTGGCAGGCTACCAGCACATTGCATTGCCAGGCCGTGAGCAATTCTTCCGATTCATCTTCCCGTTTGTCGCAGGCCGTGAGTGCAAGAGCAAAGAAGCCGATCAAAGTCATCAGCAGCAATCGACGACCACCAAATAAGGTCGATCGGTTTGCGCATTCATTGTTAAAGTCTACGACGTATTTCTTAAACGGCATCCGAATACGCTTATTCATCGGGTGAACTCCTGCACCCGATAGAAATCCAGTCTGTCAGGTGAATGTAAAACAAAGACCCGCGGCTCGCGTCCGGCCAGAATCCGCCAGGTATTCAGATTATAGCGTACGCCGGTTGCGGTTAAGGGAACACGAACCATTTCGAAGCCGTCCGCGTCGAGCACGCGTACTTCCTGCAGGCCCGATGCGTACACAAAGTAATCCCGGCCCGCAAGCACCGGTCGATAAATGCCGCCTTCCGGATTTTCAAAAGGTTCATCCAGATCATCTTGCCCCTGCAGTCCGAACAATAATGTTCGGTCCGGCGCGGCTACCAGTACGCCGTGAGCGTTCACGGCCATATGCAACAGGTGTGGATAAATGCCCGGCAATGTGAAATCATCCGTTTCCCGCAGACGCGCCTCGTTTTGACGAATTTCAAATACCAGAATACGATCCGCATTTTCCATCAACGCGTGCACCGCAAGGGTAGCGCCATCCGGGGCAATCGCGCAGCTCTTAAAAAACACCGGCTGCTCATCCTCATCCGCTTCATAATCGAAACCGGCCCGCAGTGTTCCATCCGGATTGAGAACCCGCAGCTGTCCACCGGCGAAAAGAATAAAACCATGACCGCTTTCGGAGGCAAAATCGTAATCG
>JAGRMX010000225.1 GCA_020441025.1 Leptospiraceae bacterium | reverse complement strand
CTTGCCCCTGCCCACCAGATTCATTCAAGCACGAGGTGGCACCCACATGCTATAAAAGATCCTGCTGAGGGAATCTGCCGGCCGGTTTTCGGGCGGATTTTTTGCATCCCGGGCAAATTTTGACATTGATTCTAAATTGCGATCTCGATACAATCGAATTGGAGGGAGATTTATGAAATCGTTCGCACAGGAAATGGCCTTTTATTCCGCCTATCATCAGGAACGCCGCAATGTTCTGATACATGTTGTCGGAGTGCCGACAATCACATTCTCACTGCTCACGTTAATGAGTCTGTGGAATCTGTACACTTTCGAGAATGGATTCGCTCTGACCTTCGCCATGATATTTCTGGCGGCGACACTGCTGTACTACTTCTACCTGGATCTGACCTTCGGGCTGGTTTCTACCATAGTTTATGGTGGCCTGGCCGTGGGAGCGCACTATGTGGCGCTTCAGGGTACCACACCCGCTCTGGTTGTATTCGGAGCCGGACAGTTGCTGGGTTGGGGCACTCAGATTTATGGTCACGCCGCATTTGAAGGCAACCGTCCCGCGTTTCTGGATAACCTCTTTCAGGCATTGTTTTCGGCGCCGCTGTTCGTGATTGCCGACATTTTTTTTCATCTGGGACTGCGTAAGGATCTGGAATCGGAAATCAAATCCGTATTGCGTGAACAGGGACGCCTGCGGGAAGATTCGACCGGCCGGGCAACCGCCTGAGCGTCGAATTCATTAAGAAATTGTCGCATCCAAAGAGCGCGCGTACCAACGCGCGCTTTTCTTATTTAAACCCGCCGCATGTACAGGACTTGCCTGGACCTCCATTCGACATCAAAAAGAAAGGCAGTCCGAACGACCGACGGTCGGCCCCTATCTTAAAAAAACGGGTTGCAACATAAAATCCGACAAGGTAATCTTCCGGATATATAGCCGGATACACTTCGCTTCATGCAAAAAAAAATCATACAAATAAAACCGTTGCACGACCCGAACGCAGTACGTAATTCCCTCGAGTATTGGATGTCGCGCACACCGGAAGAACGCTTATCGGCTGTGGAAATTTTACGCCGTCAGACTTATGGAAATACTACCGGACTTCAAAGAACTGTTCGCGTTATTAAACGCAAATCAAGTTGAATATGTAATTGCCGGTGGCTATGCTATGGCTTATCATGGCAGTCCGCGTTACACGGGTGATATTGACATATACATCCGCCCTGAGCCGGCCAATGCCCGCAATGTCTTAAAAACTCTTGATGAATTTGGCATTCCGGATTTAGACCTGACCGAACAGGATCTAACGACACCCGACCAGGTCATTCAAATTGGAGTGGAACCCATGCGAGTGGACCTGCTCACTTCGCTTGATGGAGTCACCTGGGATGAAGTTCGAGCAGGGTGCGCGAGCGCTGCATACGGTGATGTGCAGGTATTGTTTATCGGAAAAAGAGAACTGATTAGAAACAAGAAAGCGACAAACCGATTAAAAGATCGTGCGGATCTGGAAGCGCTTGATGCGCAAAACGATCCACCTGAAGATTAACTTTTAACCCGAACGTTTTTCGCCGAACGAGAATTGATTTGATTGATTCCTGCCTCTGAAAATTTCGGGCAAACAGTGCTTGCCCGATGCCTGGATACCGATAACATCCGTCCATGCCGATTACCAAACCGGGAATCCTGTACCTGGGCGAAAGCCGATTGATTTACGCCGGACACGGAATACAGGCCGAAATGCATGAGCACTTCGCTTTCTCTATATTGATTTCACTTTCCGATTCATTTCGCATCCGGCCGCAAGACGGCGAAGAAATACTTTGCCAGGGCGCAATTGTACATTCCAATGTGGCCCATGCCCTGCATGCCGGCGCTGCGGACATGTTGGTGTTGCAGTTCGATCCCGACAGTGTGACCGCCCGACATTCGGAACGGCGCGAGTCCATACACCCATTCAATACCACGCACCTGCGTTGCTTTGAAAAACTGCGTGTTTTATTCGATGAAAAGACCGATTGCCTCCTGGCGTGGAGTCTTTTTGACGAAGTTTTACACGAGTTGCAGTACGCGGAGACGGCCGCTCCCGAACTGAATGCACACATTCTACAGGTGATTAAAATCTTAAAAACCAATTCATCCGAAATCATCCCGCTGGAAGATCTCTGTCAATCCACGGGAATTTCGGGCGATCGATTGATGCGCCTGTTCAAAGAAGCGATGGGTATTCCTATTCGGCGATATCATCTCTGGATTCGCCTGCGGCAGGTAGCCTATCTCTTAAAGGAAGGCATGAATTTAACGCGCGCCGCACACGAAGCCGGTTTCTCCGACTCGGCTCACCTGAGTCGCACATTTAAAAGCATGTTCGGAGTGCCGCCTTCCGAGTTTCTGGCCGGCAACAGCGGCGTTCGGGTGCGATTTTGCTGAACAAACGACCGCAATGGGCGCAGCTCCGGCTCGCCTAAAACTTAAAATCCAGATCGGCTTCCAGACCGCCGCGCACATTGCGGGTAAAATAGAGCAGTCGCCTCTCCAGCAAACGCAAATGTTGCAGGTATTCCTCCATCAACACAATACGACGATCGGGTTCGGTAATGTATACGCGCTCCATGTTTTCATAAGGCGGATCTACCGGCAATTGAGCCGTGGTCTGCGAATCGCGTAAATCGTATCCGGAAAACAAACTATAGTTTACTCTGTTTAAGGTTCCGGATTCGACTACGTCCACCGTAATCAAATTGATGGCATATCCGTCAAATACGACGGTTTCTTCTTCATCGTTATGAGATTCAATACCCAACGCCTGGCCGTACCACAGTTTGCGTTCCTGGTTAAAGGTTTTATCTATGATATCGCGTTCTTTAATAAAAATGTACTCAATACGATTATTATCGCTCCATTTGATTTCCGCGTCCGCCGAGTACACGTCCCGGTCCGGATTTGGATTGTGCGAGCGATGCTCTACCAAAAGGGGCATTTTGGTAATTCGACGGCTGTCAATAATACCGACTTCCTGAATATAGCGATACAGATTCTGAATATCTCGATGATAGCGATAGATATCACGCTCCAATCGCTGGATCTTATCCTTGCGCCAGCCTTCCGCTTTAATACGATCGCCGGGTTCGTTGGCCGGTAGCGACGTGACCGCGCCTACCAGTATCAGCAGGCCCAACATGCCGGCCGCACATCGCACCCATTGTTGGCCGACGCTTTTAGCATTCGAGGGTTTTACTGATTGCTTTAGCCGGTAATATTCCCGCTTTAAAATCCTGTAATCCGGTGTCATGGGCTTACTCTGATCGTGTTATGTGGCACGCCACACGACCCTGTTAACATATTCGGTCAGATGCATCCAACGCATTATATAAAATCGCCTTCTGTCTCGAAGGACGCATATACAATGGCCTTCAGGTCACGGCCTGGCGATCCTTTTCGGACCGGGAGCCGGAACGAAATTTCTGCGCCAGATATACGGGCATGCGGACAATACCATGGTAACAGGCCAGACCAAGCAGTATTCCCGCCAGGGCATATGCCAGACCTTCCAGATTCAGCGGCAATCCCGGACTGAATTGCAGGGCATCCCACAGATGGCCATCCAGATGATACACAAATAAAAAGGGACGCTCCCATGGACTGGCGTTATTCAGCGCCTGGTAAGCGGCCTCGTAATCTTCCAATCGCAGTACCGCCTGTTGCATGGCGCGTCCGGAGGCCTGAAAGTCCGGGTCGGGATTGCGCAGGTGTTTATCGATGAATTCCGGCAGGCTCTTGCCCAGCAGAAAGGCCTGATCCCGAAACACCGCCACATTGCGTCCCGCTTCCGCCAGGGCGCCCGAAAGTACGTCCAGATACTGCCGCATAATTTGAGGCATCTGACTGAGTACGACGGCGCCGGCCACGCTGAAAACACGATCCAGCAATTGGTCGATAGGTTTGAATAACCAGCGTAATAACTTCACACAACAAGCGTACAGATAATTCCGGGCGGGGCAAGCGAAACCCGTGCTCGCAATGTGAAAAGAACGCACATTTCCCGTTCGCATGATTGTGTTTGCGTCGTGCATAATCGGGTTGGGGTGAAGTCACCCGGAATGGATTTCAGTAGGCATACCAGCCCGGTATGATTATAATGATCGTATGGCTTCTCTGAGTCGTATGGACATACAGATGCTGCTTTTACGCTATCCGCATGGTTTGCGCCTGCAACGTCTGGATTTGAGCCGCCTCGACTTAAGTGGCCTGGATCTGAGTCGCAGTGATTTCAGCGGCAGCACGCTTACGGGTATTCGCCTGAATGGCGCGAATTTAAGAGGCGCCTGTTTCAGTCGCGCGAATTTAAGCGGCGCCAGTGTCCAGGCGGCCGATTTACAATCGGCCTGTCTTTATCATGCTACCGGCTTGAATACTAACTTTTATCAATGTAATTTTACCGGCGCTTCACTGATGCGCTGCAACTGGCAGGGATCATCCTTTCGTCAGGCAAACTTTACGCGGTCCATGCTGCTATTCAATCGCCTGCATCAGGCTGATTTTTCCGAAGCCAACCTTACCGGAGCGGATATGACCGGCAGTTCGTTGCGCGGCGCGCGATTTGATCGTGCCGATTTATCCGATGCCCGCTACCCGCTATCCGATCGGGCTACCGCTCCGCTCACGGCATACCAGAAGAGTAACATGCAACAGCAAGAATCGGCGTTGGCCTACTATGGCACTTAATCGATCGTTGCATTGACAGCCTTGCACGGCCACGTTGCAAAAATTCCTGGATTTTTTTAAACAAACCGAACCGGCCCAAAATGCCGATTACGGTCGCTCAGTAAATTCCTGTAGCGCCCCAAAGTACTGCCGGGAGTACATTAGAATGTCATTGTGACCGGCGCCCGTAATGATCTCCAATCGCTTATGTGCATGCGGAACGGCCTGAAAGTTCCGGCGCGCATGTTCCGGCGGTATTAGAAAATCATCGGCACCGTGTAGAATCAAAACCGGCAACGTGGTATGCCGCAACTTCAAATGATTGGAATATAGTTCGGATAACTCCGCGGCATGTGCTCCCGGAGGGATACCCAGCAACTCCAAAAGTGGTACTATATCAGCGAACCCGCTTTCCAGTACCACTCCCGCAAAAGCGTCGGCGCGCGTAGCGGCCAGGTGACTGGCGGGACCGCTACCCAGGGAACGACCGAATAAAAAAACGGGAGCCGATGGCGATTCGGCCCGGATGGTTCGCAGGGCAAAATCGGCCACGGCGTCCGCATCCGTATAATATGTGGAAAGCGTGGGCGAACCGGTACTCCAGCCATAACCCCGGTAATCGGTCATGAATAAATTCAACCGAATTTGATGATACATGCGAGCAATGTCATCGTAATCGGAAACAATCTCTCCATTCCCATGGAAAGCCAGCACCGTCGGCCAGGCGGCGTCGCCGATGTACCAGCGCGCCCCCAATGAGGCATTTCCGGAAACCGGAATGTCATAATCGCGCGCTCCGTCCGGCGTGGCCGTACGCTGCTTGCGCGGATGAAAAATCCTTTGCATGAATTCGGGATGATCAAGCATATCCTGAATTGACATGTTCCGTAAGCTCCTGTCATTTGCGCTTCGTTCGCAGCCGGCCCCGCCCGGCAATGCCAGAATGAAAATAACATTCAAAACGATAACCGCTGTAAGGCGACTGCGCATTGCCTGGATGAAAACAGGCCGGGGTATTAGCTGTCAATTCCATTGGTAAAGGCATTTTCCTGCCGTTATGCCGATTGCCGATTGCCGATTGCCGATTGCCGATTGCCGATTGCCGATTGCCGATTGCCGGAGAATAAATGAGCGTCGCCGAACATCGTCCTGTGTTTTTATCAATGGTTGCAGGGAGATAATAATATGCACTGCCGGATTGTTCATTATCATTACTTAAAAGA
>JAGRMX010000224.1 GCA_020441025.1 Leptospiraceae bacterium | reverse complement strand
GAACCGATGACCGTAATCGAACCCAACTCCGGATGCTGGATTTCCTGAATCATACCCCGGGCGCGCAGTTGCGGATCAGCAAATGCCTCCGAGATGGAGTTCACCGGAGCCAGGCAACACTCGCTATTCTGAAAGAGCTGCGACCACTCCTGGCGCGTACGGGAAGCGAACAATTGCTCGAGTTTGGGGCGCAGGGGAAGCACGCCGGTCATACTCAAATCGAGATCCGCCAGCCACTCTTCACAATCCACCTGGCGCAGAAAAGCGCGCAGGAAACGTTCTTCCAGCGTGCCTAACATTACATACCGATCGTCCTTACAACGATACACATCATAGTTGGCCAGGCCACCATTCAGCATCATCCGGCCAGGGGCGGGATTTTCCCCGGAAGCGACGTACTCACCGGCATGCAGCGACAAAAAGGAAAAGGCTCCGTCCAGCATGCTGATATCTACAAACTGCCCCCGACCGGTACGTTCGCGGGCATACAACGCGGCCAATATTCCGGAAAGGGCCATCAGCGTGCCACCCCCGATATCTGCGACCTGAAATCCGGGCAATACGGGCCGCCCATTGGGCAAACCGGTAATGCCCAGCAATCCGGAATACGCTATGTAGTTACCATCGTGTCCCGCCAGGTTTTTATAGGGACCGTCGGCACCGTAACCGGAAATAGCGCAATAAATCAAACGGGGAAAGCGTTCTTTTAACTGCTCAAACCCGATACCCATGGCACTTAGCGTATCCGGGCGAAAACCTTCCAGTAAGATGTCCGCGTCTTCCAGCAATTTAAGAAAGACTTCGCGACCTTCGGGGCGCTTTAAATTCAGCGTGATAGCCCGTTTATTTCTGTTTATCATCAGAAACAAACCCGATTCACCCTGACGTTGCTCCCCGGTGGGTGCGGTTTCAGCCGACCGGGACCCGGTAATACGACTGCCCATCAATCGGGTCATATCAGGCATGCGCGGGTTTTCGACTTTGATAACATCCGCGCCCATGTCTCCCAGATACATGGAACACAAAGGGCCGGGTAATAACAATGAAAGGTCTACGACCCGTACGCCCGCTAACGGACCCGATTTTTGATTGGACATACTACTTTCAGGCGAGCGCGACCGGGTCTGTCAATCGAGAATCGGCGTTAAAAACGGGGCGATCGACGGAGATGCATCTGATGCAGAAGCAGGCAAAAAAAATGCAATCCTCGCAAAAAACCGCGTAAATAATCACACAACCGGGCGGTCCGGTGAACGAATGGTAGCGGCGCAATAATCTTCGATAATAGATGTTATATGGGACGATTAAACGATGAAACTATTGATCATCTGGCCGATCAGACCGATCACCTGACCGACCGTGCTTTGAAACACGTGGAACGCAATCCCGCGATTCCGCGCTTGAGACATTGCCTGGCGGTAGTGGAAACTCTGGCGGAGCGACTGGCGCTGGCCGAATTCTGTCTGAAACGTTGCCTGAGTTACGAAGTATACGAAGATCTACTGGATGAAACGGGACTCGCTTATTGACCGCCGGTCTGATTGCGTCGACTTTCAGAACGATAGTATTTCCCCAGAATGCGCTTAAAGAACTCTTCTTCGCGACCGTGTAGAATTCGCACCTGCATGCGCATTACATGTAAACGTTTTTCCAGTTCGGGAATGAGTTGAAGCGAGCGCGAAAACTTTATGCGCACCCAATCTTTTTCGGTGGTAATCCAGGGAATGCGCTCCGGACCCCGGTGAATCATCTTTTGCAACTGCTCAACCTTATAACGATGATGATCGGGAAATTTTTGTCGGGCTTCCAATCGATAACCTTCACGTTCCAGAGCGTGAAAGAATGCGCCCGGATTACCGATGCCACAAAAGGCGGCCACGCGACGCGCGCGGGTATGCGGTTCGAGACCAACAAACTGATGCACGGATTCGAAGATGTTTTTCCGGGGTAGAAATTGTTCGATTTCCGAGTAGAGATCACTCAATATGTCCGATTGAGTTTGATTCACTCTGGTAAGCAATACCGTATCGGCGCGTTCCAGTGCCTCAAATGTATCCCGGAAACGACCGCGCGGAAATACCCGCACCCGATCCACACCGACGGTGGCATCGATCAATACCAGATCGTGATCATGATGTACCAATGGATTCTGAAAAGCATCGTCCAGAATAATCAAACTGCGATCTATCGCGTAGTTCTCAATTACCGCCTGTCGATTGCGTCCCACCGCCACGCGCAGCCCCGGTTGACCGGCCAGTAGCAAGGCTTCGTCTCCGGCTCGATCCGCATCACACAACAATCGCACGCCATCGCTGACCAGCAATCCACCGGCAGGCGCTTCACCGCCGTAGCCGCGCAATACCGCCAGTGTGCGATCGGGTCCACCCACCTGAGCGGATTTAAAAACCAGCGGAGTCTTACCGGTACCTCCGGCGGATAGATTGCCGATGGAAAGGACATAGCGATCCTTAAAGCGGACCTGGCGCTTCAATCTTTTTTGAAAGGTATGGTTATGCGCGGCCAGATACAGCCGTTCCAGCCAGCCCACGGGATTCCAGATTGAACCGATTCTCATAAAGGATTCCGTGCGGGCGTCAGGGGGATTGAACTTCTCCATCGGAAAATTGCATGTCGTACAGCTTGCGGTAAATCCGACCGTTTTCCAGCAGTTCTTTATGGGTACCGCGTTCCACGATGGCTCCCTGGTCCATCACCAGAATAACATCCGAGCGAAATACGGTAGAGAGCCGATGGGCAATCATAAATACGGTTCGCCCTTTCAACAGGCGATCAATGGCCTGCTGGACCTGTAATTCACTTTCGTTATCCAGATTGGAAGTGGCCTCGTCAAAGATCAAAATCGGCGGGTCCATCAACAGAGCCCGGGCGATGGCCAGTCGCTGGCGCTGACCGCCGGAAAGCATCACACCGCGTTCACCGATCTGGGCGTCGTAACCACCCGGCAATTGTTGAATAAACTCATCGGCGTTGGCCGCCCGGGCTATTTCAATAACACGATCCAGAGGCACATCATTGCGACCGTAGGCGATGTTTTCATAAACACTGGCATTGAATAGAAACACTTCCTGGCTGACCACGCCGATGGATGTTCGCAAACTCGCCAGTTGCAGGTCGCGTAAATCAACGCCGTCAATTCGAATGGCGCCGCTCGTGGGATCATCAAATCGCGGCAGCAAGTCCATCAGCGTCGTTTTGCCGGCCCCCGACGCGCCTACCAGTGATATGGTCTGCCCCTGGCGGACTTCGAAAGAAATATCGGTTAACGCATCGCGTTCGGCGCCTTCGTAACGATAGCAAACTCGATCAAACTCAATCCGATCGCGAAAGCCGGTCAGCGCTATCGCGTTCGGTTTGCTGACCACGCCGTCCGCCTGATCGTTTAAATAGAAAACCCTGGCGGCCGCCGCCGAGGCGGCGCTGAGCAGGTTCAGCATAACCGATACCTGCTTGATGGGACGCATTATGAAAATCAAAACAAAAAAGAAGGCCAGAAACTCACCCATGTTTTCCACGCCGCCGGTGCTGATACGAAAACCACCCCAGATTAAGAAACCAGCGATGACCACCGCCGCCACCAGATCGGTCAACGCCGGTCCCACCTGATGATAATAATGGCCTTTAAAAGTATTTTGATACAAGCGCTCGTTGATTTCTCGAAAACGACCTTTCTCAAAGGATTCCATAGAGAAGGCCCGGATTACCCGAATGCCGCTGATCAGCTCCTGTATGTGTCCGCTTAAATCCGCCAGACGCTCCTGCTGATTGGTGTACGCCCGACGAATACGGGTGGCGAAGTTACTCACCGGAGAAAGCAATACAGGAACAATGATCAGGGTGATCAGCAACAACTGCCAGTCCAGGTAGATCAAAAAAGCGAGGTGTGTTAGAATATAAAAGATATTCGTAAGCGCTTCGGTAAATTCTACCGAAAGAGTGCGGCCCACAATTTCCACGTCATTGATGACCCGGCTCATAATCATACCGGTGCGCTCTTTCTGAAAGTAATCCAGCCCCAGCCGATTCATCTTACGGTACAGCTGCATGCGAATATCGCGCACTGCGCGTAGGCCGGCGGTACCGATGGTATAAATAACGCCGATTAAACTTAGAATTTTAAAAAAATACAGCGGCAAAATGACCGCGCACAAAATTAAAATCACCTGGCCCGGTTCCAGATCTTTGACCGCGTTGTTTGATTCGATTTTAAAATGCGTAAACCGGGCTACGATTTCCTCATGTGGCAGGAGATCGTCACGGTTGATTTCTTCCGGATCATCGCCCCGATCAATACCATAGAAAGCGTCGTGCTTGCGCTCTTCCTGGTCTCCGACGGGAAACAGTTTGGGGGTGGCATCACCGCCCAGGTTGTTAAAAATGGGCACGAATGCGGATATGGACAGCAGGTTGGCAATCGACACGATCAAAGCCAACAATATCCCGACCGACACGCGAATTTTATAACGCAGTATATACCGAAATAGCCTTCCAATCACCGGCCATTTATGTGATCGGGCTTCTTCTTCAATCTGTTCAAGACTTGCCGTACTCATTAAAAACGTTGGTCACCGATGCCGAATACAAACTCAAACTCCTCATTACCGGGGATGGGAGCAAACACTCCATTGCCTTTGTAATACAACTTCTGCGCCAGGAACAATCGCAATGGTAGCACGGGTATTTGAATTCTCAAGCCAAATCCCCAGGAGTACAACGCACGATCCAGAGCCAGGTTGCGTTGCGATAATACCGCGCGTTTGGGATTATTCCAATCCGTTTGCGATTCGTAATGATAGGGTTGAGTAAAGAATGAGAACGGATCATAGCGATCCGCAAGATAAGCCAGCAAAGGATCCGTATTGGCACTGGACAATCGCTGGGTCTGCTCATAACTATCCGCGTCGTCCTGTAAATCGCCGGTATATTCACCAAGATTATCGAACAGAGTGCCCCAGTCGAAGAACACCGCGAGCCAGACGATGGTCGGCTCAATGGGGATACGCAGTTCGGTGCCTCCGAAGATCATATGATTGCCACCGTCCTGCCAGACCGCCGGATACAGAGTATCCACCTGATCATAACCGCGCAGAATGGTAGTGCCGCCCAGATACTGTCGATCTTCCGGTTCCATATAGGGATTCTTTTCCGGATCCTGATCGCGTCCGTACGGTACCGTTTCGTGACTGAATATACCGTACAATCGAAATTCCTGCACTACGCGCCAGCGCCGCAGCACATTACGTCGGAAAAAACCGCCGAAGGTAAAATCGAACCACCACCAATAGTATTTTGTGGAAGCGGTATAGCGATTGAAGTGGTCGTCGCCGCCCAGCACCTGGCCCACATTTTCCACTTCAAAATTCAACTCCAGACCTTCCGTGGGTGTGAACACATTATCAATAGTAGAATAGATTAAACCGTTACGCAAACTGGATTTAAACTGCCAGCCCAGGTCCACTTCCCGGAACACGGCGTTATTGGCCAGCGCGCTGGGACGCGAAGCGATGGCCCAGGAAGGCGAATACACGTGGTAATGCGCCCAGTTCAGCAGAAAGGTATGCTGGGTACCTACCGACAGACCAAAACGATTTCGTTCATAACTGGCGTTCTCGAACAGGTCATTGGGATCCAGACTGATGCGTAGCGGACTGATATTGGTGAACACGCTGGAAGAATAGAACGCGCCCAGACGCAAAGACCAGGGACGGGGATATTGACGGTAGCATTCGTACTCTTTCGCCACGTAATCATCAATCAATACCCGGATGCGGGCTTTCACGAAATCGAGGCGGCGGGCCGGGTCCACTGATTCGGCTTCCACCACATAAGATTTCATTACCTTGCCGATTTCGCTGTAGTTGTTCTGAAACGTATCGGCGATCTTTTCCAGCGTAGTCAAATCGGGAGCATTATTGATG
>JAGRMX010000223.1 GCA_020441025.1 Leptospiraceae bacterium | reverse complement strand
AAGGTATCGGACGATCCCAACGGCGAGTTTTACCGACACGATCTGGAACGCAACGGGGTCACTCTATATGGCCGCCCCATGCACGAAGACCATGGCCCCACCGGAACCTGCGTGGTTATGACCACCGCCGATGCCCAACGTACCATGTGTACCCACCTGGGCGTGTCCGTATTGCTACACGCGGATGATATCAATACCGATGCTCTCAAAGACAGCAAAATCGCGTATCTGGAGGGCTACCTGTGGATGGGCGATGATACCCGGGCCACCAGTGAATATGCGCTGCAACTGGCCCGACAACACGACGTGTTGGCCGCGTATACCTTCTCAGACCCCTTCTGCGTAAAATTACACCGGGAAGACTTTGAACGCATCAGCCGGGAGTATCTGGATATAATTTTCTGTAACGCCGATGAACTGCGCATGTTTGCCGGGACCGAAGATCTGGAAGCAGGCGCCCGACAACTGGGTTCGATGGTGGATCTGGCTTTTATCACCAACAGTGAACATGGTTGTCTGGTAATGGATCACGGTGAGCTGCACCACGTGGACGGCTTTCCGGTCAAAGCGATCGATACCAATGGGGCCGGTGACGCGTTTGCCGGCGGCGTCTTATTCGGCCTGACCAACGGCTATGACCCCCGCAAAGCGGCACGCTGGGGCAACTATCTGGGATCGCAGGTAGTTCAGATCCATGGCGCTCGTCTGCAAAACGATTATCAATCGCATATACCGGGCATACTGCATGATTGATTGGACATGGGCGCCATCCGCAATCAGAGTCGTCCTGCATGTCGGTTGAAAACATTCGTGTAATGCACATCAATACCGCCCGTAGCTGGCGAGGCGGGGAACGCCAGGTATTCCAATTGGCGGAAGAGCTGGCGGGGCGGGGCATAACCCAGCTTGTGGCCGGGAAACGCAATTCGGAACTGGGCAAACGCTGCCAGGCGGCCGGCATACCGTTTGCCGGTTTCGGAATGCACGGAGAGTGGGATCTGCTGAGTGCGCGACGCATGCTGCAAACTGCCCGACGCTGGAATATCAACATACTGCACGCCCACACCGCCCGGGCCCACAGTCTGGCATTGTACGTGGCCGCACGCCGACCGGAAGCGCGTCTGCTGGTTTCGCGGCGGGTTGACTTTCCGGCCCGGCCCAACTGGTTATCACGCCGTAAGTACATGAGTCCGCTGGTGACTCGTTATATTGCCATCTCGGAAAATGTGCGGCGCATATTGATTGCGGACGGCATTTCCGAATCAAAAATCGACATCGCATATTCCGGCATTGATCTTGCGCCATTCGAGCGCTTTCCTGTAAACCCACAACAGGACGATGTGGCCCGTGCATTGCGTAAACAGTACGGTTTGGAATCGGAAGTTTTAATCGGCGGCAATGTGGCCGCGCTGGTTCCGCATAAGGATCAACATACACTGCTCAGAGCGCTGGGCCATCTGCGCAATGATATGTCCGGCCGTGTTTGTATTCTGATCCTGGGGGAAGGGCGATTGCGCGCGGAACTGATGGAACTGGCCCGCAGTCTGGATCTGCTGGATTCCCGCATGGTAATCTTTGCCGGCTTTCACGCCAACATCTATGATTACTATCGATTGTTTGATTTTTTTATTATGAGTTCGAAAGAAGAAGGATTGGGTACATCCGTACTGGATGCCATGGCCGCGGGATTGCCGGTTGTGGCCACTGCCGGTGGCGGCATACCGGAAATGATCGATACCGAAAAAGGCGGACTGCTGGTACCCGTGGGCGATGATTATGCATTGGGTACGGCTATCCGCCGAATCGCGACTGATAGCCGATTTCGTAAATCCGCCGCGGAGTACAATCGAAAGCGGGTACGCGACTTCAGCAAGGCCGCTACAGCCGAAGCGACTCTGCGCATTTATAATGAGGTGTTACCGGATTGAATTTGCAATGAGTCCGATGGTAGATCGACTCAAGAAGCATACTCCGATAAATCATGAACTGGAAACGCTGGCGCAATAACCTCACCGAACGCATACGCCGTGGACGCAAACAACTCGATATTCGACGTTTGCGGCCGGCGGTGCAATCCATCATGGACTCCTTCAGTGACGACTGGATGGAGAAGGCATTTCGTAAGGCGCGCGAAAGACCGGCGCCGGAGATCGATCATCTGCCGGTGGATTTCGAACTGCGCCAATCGGGCTGGCCCAGACGCCTGTATGAACGCGTATTTCCGGTTTCACATGTAGCCCGTCTGCACTATCGTTATGAAGACCGCTTTCTCGATGATTACATGCCCATCAACGCCGAATCGTACATCGGTCGCGGCTCATATAAGTTCGTGTACCGCTTGCCCTGGCGCATGGTAGTGAAAGTGGGCAAAGAAATCCTGCCGTCCGATCCCCTGGTAGGTTCCACGTTCCGAGAGGTGGCCACCCATCCGGAAAATTTTTTGAGTGATGAAGAACGCGATTTATTAGAACATCTGCAATTTCGACGCAGCCGCCGTGAACGTGAACGGTTAGAATTTAAGTTTCATCGCCTGGGAATGGAGCGCTACCATTACTGGCGCGTGCGCGAGGCATTGCCCGATCTGGTACTGCCCACGCGTTTCTTTATGGGTCTGCGTTTTCGTCAAATGCCTTTGCGCAATCTGTATTCGGCCAAAATTACTCCCATGGACAGCCAGATTATGCTGGTGGGCAAACATCTCAAAGAATTCGCCCGGGGCGGCAAAATGTCAACCCAGGGTAAAATTCAGCAGCGCTTTTTTCCGAAGTACGATTTTGAATTCGACATCGGGCGTTTCGGTAAAATCAAAAAAAAGGTTCTGGAGAACATCGCCCGGGATTTTCGTCGCCTGATCGATTTCACCGAAATGCTGGCCCGGGAGGAGAAACTGATACTGGATATACATACGGAAAATATTATCATTACGCTGCCCGACTTCGAATTAAAGATATTCGATTTTCATCTGTTTGATGAGCACCTGTACGAACCGAGTTTGGTTTATGATACGCCGGAGAAAGATCACGTTGAAGTAATCGAACGCTTTATTGAGTCTTTTAATCTGGATACCGAAGTACCCTCATGAGCGATCCTTCCACTCTGAAAAATATAAAAAATATTCTGTGGGATGTGGATGGAACTCTGTTTTCCAGTGAAGGAATTATCCACCAGATTTATCAGGACGTTTTCCAGGCCTACCGGGCCCGCCACGGAGTACCCCGGCGCGTGCCCACATTACCCGAAATTCTGGATCAAATCGGTAAGCCGGTCAAAACTATATTCGAAAACCTGGCCCCGGATCTGAGTGACGAGCAACGCTCTCAGATCGGTCTTTCGATTCTACATGGATTGGTACAGGCCATAACGTCCGGATTGGGCGAACATTATGCGGATGTGCGCGCGGTACTGGAAGCATTGCATGGTCGCGGTTATCGCTTCTTTGCCGCCAGCAACGGACGCTTTCCCTATATCGAAGCGATCCTGCGAAGCAATGCCACGCTGCCCCTGTTTACGGATGTGCGTACCGTGGACAATCGACTGATTCACAATAAAGTCGATCTGGTGCGCTCCATTCTCACGGATTATCAGTTGCTCCCCGCCGAAACCGTTTTGATAGGCGATCGCAAATCTGATAGCGAAGGTGCCGCGCAGAACGGTCTGGCATTCATCGCGTGCGCATTCGGTCACGGCGCGCCGGAGGAATGGGACCGGCCGGTCGTAGTTTTGCACTCATTGCGCGAGTTACTCGATATTCTGAAATGATTTGACCGGACAACACACAGGCAGGAATGAATACATCACAGGAGATTCAGGATGGCACGAAAAAAAATCGCATTAATTGGCGCCGGGCAGATCGGCGGAACCATGGGGCTGCTGGCCGCTCAGAAAGAACTGGCGGACGTGGTCTTATTCGATATTGCCGAAGGCATTCCCCAGGGCAAGGCACTCGATATTCATGAAGCCACACCGGTGGAAGGATGTGACTCGATTCTGAAGGGCACGAATGATTACAAAGACATTGCCGGAGCGGACATCTGCATCGTAACCGCCGGTATCCCTCGCAAGCCCGGTATGAGTCGGGATGACCTGGTGGGTACCAATACAAAAATTATCAAACAGGTCGCCGAAGGAATTCGAGCGCATGCTCCCAATGCCTTCATCATTGTCATTACCAATCCGTTGGACGCCATGGTATATGTTATGCATAAAGTGACCGGCTTCCCCAAAAGCCGCGTTATGGGTATGGCGGGCGTTCTGGATTCAGCTCGATTTCGTACATTCATTTCCATGGAGACCGGCATTTCGGTCAAAGACATCAATGCCTTTGTTCTGGGCGGTCATGGCGATACCATGGTACCGCTGCCGCGTTATTCCACCATTGCCGGCATTCCGCTGCCCGAGTATCCCGGACTTTCTAAAGAAAAAATCGACGCGATTGTGGATCGCACCCGCAAAGGCGGTGGAGAGATTGTGGCCCTGCTAAAAACCGGATCGGCCTTTTACGCACCGGGCGCATCGGCCATTGCCATGGCGGAATCCATTTTGCGCGATCAGAAACGCGTATTTCCCTGCGCCGTTTTGTGTGAGGGCGAGTACGGTCATAACGGACTGTTCATCGGCGTGCCGGTGGTACTCGGCGAGCAGGGCGTTGAGCGCATTATTGAGATTCAACTGAACGAAGAAGAACGCACTCAGTTGAATCAATCCGCAGCGGCCGTCAAAGAGCTGATGGAAACTGTGGATAATTCCGGACTCCTTTAATTCAGGTTTGCCCATCGGTTTGCGGTCAAAGATCATCGCTCCCGTTTTCCGGGGTGCGATGGTCTTTTCTTGCCATGTCAGGCTGGATTTGGCTTCGGCGCAAACCGATCATGTGACTGATACGGGGACATCCGGATTAACATGTCCAGAGAAGCTACCAGAGAAAATCGCGTCCGCAGCAGCACGCTGCCGGTCATCCTGATTATTGTCCTGTTGCTGGGATTTGCCATTCTGGGCGCATTCCTGGTGCTGAAAACGGTCGGTGAAACCTGGATTCTGGATGAGGTTTCCAGAAGAGACATTGCGCGCGGAAAAGGGGGCGTCGTATCCCTGACCGCCCGCATGGATCGTATGGAAATGCTGGCTGAAATTGTCGGCCAGGCCGGACAATCTCAGGGCTCCCGGGCTCAGATCCTTTCTATAGTTGAAAACCTGCACGGTGATCCGTCTATTGAGGGCATTCGCAGTTTCGGGTACTTTCGCAACATTACCGGCGAGTCTCGACCGCAGTTTTATTATCGGTTTACAGTTCGCAACGGCATTCAGCCCGATCCGCAACCACCCACAGCCGAGGTGATTCTACACGCCCTGTTGCCGTACGCTCGTACGCAACACTGCCTGTGGCAATTAAATACGGAATCGGGTGGTCGGCGCTTCGACGGCATTACCTGTACTCTGCCCATCATACAAAACAATGCGGTAGTCGGTGCCGCGGTCCTGGAACTGCATCCCGATGCCTTTCAGGACCTGGTGCTGGAATTACAGGCCGAAGTCGGCTATGCCTTTCTGGTAGATGAGACCAATCGCTTTGTAACTTTCTCGTACCCCGATTCGGTTCGACTGGTGGATTTGAATTCGGAGGAACAGGAAATCCTGGAAACCGTAACCGTACAGGATATGGCCGGGCGAGACGCGCGCTTTGCGGCCATCGCGGACGCGCTGGTTTCCATTAATCGTCAGCTGGTGAACAATGCGGCCGGCAACAGCGATTACGATGCCGACATATTAGAAAAATTAAAAGCGCATGATGCCGCGACCATTGGTGATCGCGCCCAGATGTTGATGACGATTTTAATGGATCCGCTGAAGACTGAAGGCGGGGGCCCATCGGATGCCGGGATGTTGCAGCGCCAATTGCGCATCGGCGACGATTTCATTCTGGGGGAGAGCGCGTTGGTATATGTTTTTCACG
>JAGRMX010000222.1 GCA_020441025.1 Leptospiraceae bacterium | reverse complement strand
AGATCGGAATAGCGTCTCCGGTATATCCGATAAATTGCCAATCGAGATACATGGGCCGCGGTCCGTCAGTCGGTCGTACTTCCCGGGTCAGCAAGGTCAGGTCGGTGTGAATCGACGGTTGGCAGCACCATGTGAACAGAAAGAGCGCTACAAACAGAATCCGGTCAATCTTTATGGGAATTTTCCGAATGGCATCATTGCCTGTGGTAAAGGCGACTGTTCGGGGACAGCCACAATTTCGATTGGATGTTTTCATTGGCATATTATAAATTCATTGAGACCTGCGATGCCGGGTCAGTCTATTTAATTAGATTGTGCGTTAATTGGTCCGACATGCATTTTCGAATTGATGTGCAATCAGTTTAAAGGCCCGTAATACCACAAACGGGCGGAAAGAACGCCGGCGACATTGGCGGAGGCAAGGACCGATAGAAATTCCGGAATGGCATCGTTCCAACCAAAACTGTCTTTAAGCAACCAGGCCAGCACCACAATCAGAAACACGCCGCCATTGATGTAACCGAGTGCTCTGGTATCTTTTCGACGTACGTAGCTGATGGATGAAAGAACCAGATGCAAACCGACACACAGTATGGAAATCCCCGCAAACAGGCGGTGCCAGAATAGTGTGGGACGTAGATCGGTAAATATGGCCAAAAGCACCATGGTTACAAAACTTATGGGCAGTACGTAAATTGAAGCTCTGGAGGTGAGGCTCGCCCGGTGAACGCAGTAACGCAGGGTATACACAATCAATGGTAAGGCGAGGGCTACCGGCAGTACAAACGCGACGGTCATAATGGGGGCGGAGAAATGACGAACGGGACTGGCCAGATTACTTAACGTGCGGCGATACCAATCAAACTCGGGCCAGAGTGTGGTGGCGATGAGAGTTAGAGTTACGAATAGGATCTGACCGACCACCGCGCTGCATATCGCATAGAGCAGGAAAAAATTTTGTCCGGAGGTACGTCGTATATGTCGGCCGGATGCCATTCGGTAGATATCCCGTTCATCCGGAGAATGAGCAACAAAAACTCCGGGCAAAGCTGAATCAAATATGCTCGATTGTGATGTTTATTCCGATGAATTGCGCTGATGGATATGCGTTTGCATGTACCGCGTGTACAGTCGCAGGGCGATTAAATGCAAATATTCGCCGACCCATGGGCCGTAAAAACTCATCGTGCGCGATTCATAATGATCCAGAGCAAATCGCCTGCGGGGTAATAAATATCCGATGTAATCGCCATTGAAGCTGGTGATGATCGCATGACCGGCCTGGCCGTCGGCATGATTTTGTGGTAATGTCCGTATATACCGCTCCAGCTTGATGGCCAACTCACCAGAATAATCCCCGGGCATTCCTAAAAACAATTGATCATGCAGTTTCAACATGTGAATATAACTGTAGCGATCAAAAAAGCCGCTCACCAGAAACGGAGCCAGGCGTAGATGCTCGCCCAGGCGAATACCCGGTGAAGGTAAATCGACCGGCACGATTTGTGAAAACAGGGCGACCGTGTTGATTGTACCGCGACGATGTGCGATATGAGTTAGTGCCGCACCAACGGCTGCGGCAATTGTATCGGAAGTATGTTGCACGCAGGCCCGTTCCGAGTGAGCACCCACTACGGTCATCGATCCGACCGCGCCGGCCATAAATAGCGCCATGTGAGTGTGCCCGGATTCCAGTTTTTGTTGCAGAGCTCCGGGATAATCGCCGTTGAGAGAGCGATTGGTTTTGCCGAGGCATGTGGCGTGGGGCGACGCGATAATCAAAAGCGCCAACGGATTGGATTGTCCGGGCCGATAAACGGCGGTCAGATTCATGGTGGCGTGCGGTTCCGCTCCAAATTCAATACGATTGCGTACAAACGGAAGTGTTGTGCCCAATTGGCTCGATTGCATCGCAGCGGGTTGCAAATCCATGCGGCTGATTCGAATGGTCCGAATCAATTTATCCGCGAGACGTTGAAATGTCCGGCTGTCATACTCTCCGAACGCCAGCTCATATAAAAAACCCGGTGCGTAACCCCCCGGACCCGAATGAGTATGGGTTGCGCTGAAGTAAACCGCCGCCGGAGGTAGATTCAATTCACGCAGAATATGCTGCCGCATAGCGGGTGGAATCAAAAGCAAATCGGCGCTTAAGATGGTGACGGTCTGGTGCCCGTTGCTCAGACTCAGCGCCCGTGCGTACAGGGGAGTGTCTATTGCGTTACTCGACATGGGATTGCGAGCGCCATAACCGGCCAAAGGTTCACCGATAGTAGGCGTTATTTCCGTGCGCCCGATGCCGGCCAATAATACTCCGGGCGGAGGATGCGCCGGTAGTTGTTCCAGGCGCTCCAGAGTTCGTTGCGCATAGTGCGTCTGTGAAAAAGACTCCCGATCATTCGGACGCAACAGGATTACCGCCAGAATTATTGCGAATGACAGTATTCCGAAAGTGTATTTCAGAATGCGTTTCAAATTACAAATACGGGTAGTTAATGCAAAATCACGAATGCGGCATATCGGTCGCCACAATGACAGCGAAAATAGCCGCCATCTTCATATGAAAATCTTCGCCGGGCATGTTATCTTCAATTGTCCACGTAGCCCACGAACCGCCGGCACGATTAATGTTCATAGAACCTTTGCGACCTTCGACGACCCATTGGTCCGTATCATTGCTCCAGCGTGTGGTGACTTTCAGGCGATTGTATACCGAGTCAATTTTCCATTCGGTGCGGGAGGAGGCTTCGGCAATCAATTGATTGCCGCCATATCGATATTGCCATTTGGTCCACCATTGCGAACCCTGTATGCAGGTGAGCACATCCACATCCTGCCCCGGTAGTTCTATTTCCCAGCTCATGTGCTGGCCATGTCCATCCGCCGTAAGTCGTCCCGTCCCGTTGCTCAGTTGAATAGACCACTGGCGCCAATCATTGCTGCCGCGCGATTCTAATTTGACAATACGCGATTCTTCCGATGCGTTTTGATTTGTGTCGTTGGTGTTAACATTAACTCGATTCGACTGATCGCGATCGTACAATTGACAGTAGCGCACTTCGGTCGTTTCTTTATCGCCGTCATCATAATCGATATACACGGTATCGCCTTCGCGGCGGGCAATAGTGCCGGGATAATAATTTCCAATTCGTTGCCATTTGCAACGAACGGAGGCGCCCACTTCAAATCCGTCGGACTGTGCCGCAATCGGAATCAAGGGTAGTAAGCATAGTAATGTCAGCAGCGGTAATATCCGTGCATAGTCTCTTAAGACGAATGGGAGCGCGGTTTTCAGCCTGGTCAGCATGATTGTTTCCTGATTCTGATTTTTGTTCCGACACATACCTGGTGTTAATGAGCCGTATGAAACTGTGTATTCGACATTCTTACTCTCTTTCGTAATCAGACATATTCCGTCGATTCAATCAGCTTCCGGATGTTTTCACCATCGCCATAGGGCGAAGAAATAAGCAAATAGTAATGCAATCTGGCCAGCAATAAAAAATGATCCAGGCGGGTCTTCCCGGATTGATAACGCCAGTATAGAATAGTAAAGCCGCCAATCGATTCCTCATTCACGGGAGTAATGGTCGCATGCCCGGTCTGAGGCTGAATCGATTCAATTTCAGCCAGGATTTCACCGGGCCTGGCGATCGGTAAGACCCGCATCTCACATAACCATCCGTCGCTGGAATGCACCTGTTGAATATGCGGCGGCAGTACCGGCTCCCGGCAAAATTTAACAATTTCCAGATACCGATCGAAGTACGGACCCTCTGCGGTGGGTTGTGGGATGATACGTCGTTCGAAATCGCCGAACGGAATACGCAATTCTGCATTGATGTAGTCCATCTGTTTTTCCCTGGATAGAGTGCCGGAACTCTGCAAGTATCATAAATTGGACGGCTATCGGCCGATAAGTTCAAGAATTAGAGACCGAATGGAATAAATCAACGGAAAAGTGATTGGTTTATCCCGCGGGCAATCGATTGCGCAGCGTCATTGCACTTCAATGTTATCCCTGCTGCATTACGAACGGAATTAGAAATTGACATGATCGGGCACTGAGAGTATCGTCCGAACTTAAACTCTGTTTGGAAGTTGAGAGAGGCACCTGTGCGACATATTCATCCTCTACGTCTTAATATTGCTATATTACGCGGTATTTGCGTTTCCGCGCTGCTTGTAACTCTTTCCGGTTGCGGGGTTGATCTTTCGAAATCGACGGAAGAAAATGAGTTTCTTAAGTGTGAGCTAAATCTGCATGCCGAACGAACAGCGCTTGAGATTCCACGGGAAGTACCGTACGATTTCATCTGCGAGGCCAAACAGAGTCGGGTGCAGTTAAACAGTTTGAAGATCAGCTATATTGCCGGCGGACATGGCCTGGGGGCAGAAGAATTGTTTCAAGGCGAATCGGTGCAGCTTACACCGGGAAATCCGGTACAGGGAAGCGGAGTGGTACGCAATGTCACCATGACCGATGGAGCGGGGCGGCGGAGCGTACAACTGAGCGGAACCATTACTTATCCGGACGACCCACTGGAAAAGATTGAAAACCTGGAGCAACTTGAGCAGGATAAAATCAATTATCCCGCTAAATACAACTTGCTGGTGTCCCGTTCATTGTAGTCCCGGCACACTACATGTTATCGATAATCGCGTTCAGTGTTGCGCTGGGTCGCATGGCGGCCGACGCCTTTTGAAAATCGGGCTGAAAGTAGCCGCCAATATCCACCGGCGATCCCTGGGCCGCGTTCAGCTCGGAAACGATTTTTTGTTCGGCTGACTGCAATTGTTCGGCTATGGGTGCGAAACGCGATTTTAGTTCGCCGTCCTTGCTCTGAGCCGCCAGGGCCTGCGCCCAGTACAGGGCCAGATAATAATGACTGGCGCGATTGTCGGGTTCGTTGACCTTGCGTGAAGGCGTGCGTCCGTTTTCCAGATATTGCCCCACGGCTTCATCCAGAGTTTCGGCCAGTACAGTCGCTTTCGCATTACTGTAAACTCGCGCCACGTGTTCAAACGAAGCCACGATGGCACAAAACTCACCCAGCGAATCCCAGCGCAGATGGCCCTCGTCCAGAAATTGCTGTACGTGTTTGGGAGCGGAACCACCGGCTCCGGTTTCGAATAAGCCGCCGCCGTTCAGCAGCGGAACAATTGAAAGCATGCGCGCGCTGGTGCCCAGTTCGAGAATGGGAAACAAATCCGTAAGATAATCCCGAAGTACGTTACCGGTAACCGAAATGGTGTTCTGTCCCTTGCGTATCCGTTCACACGAAAAACGCATGGCGTCTTCGGGCGCCTTGATATGAATTTCAAGATCTTTGGTGTCGTGTTCTTTTAGGTATGTGTTTACTTTTTCTATCAGTTGTGCGTCGTGCGCGCGATTGGAATCCAACCAGAACACCGCCGGCTGTCCGGCTTCCTGCGCGCGATTGACCGCCAGCTTGACCCAGTCGCGGATGGGTTCGTCTTTCACCTGACACATGCGAAAGATGTCGCCGCTTTCCACGGCCTGTTCCAGCAAAACGGCGCCGCTGTGCTCATCGATGATTTTCACCACGCCGGCTGCCTTCATTTCAAAGGTTTTGTCATGCGAACCGTACTCTTCGGCCTTCTGCGCCATGAGACCGACGTTGGAAACGCTGCCCATGGTGGCCGGATCGAACTGCCCGTTTTTCTGACAGTCTTCAATGATAGCCTGATACATAGTAGCATACGATCGGTCCGGTATCAACGCCACCGTATCCTGTAACTCGTCATTCGTGTTCCACATTTTGCCGCCGTCCCGCACTACGTTCGGCATGGACGCGTCGATGATGATGTTGTTGGGTACATGCAGATTGGTGATGCCCTTGCGCGAATCCACCATGGCCAGTGCGGCGCTGCCGGTGTACACGGCCTGGATATCGTCTTCTATTTCCTTACGTTTAGCTTCCGGCAGATTCTGAATAGGATTGTATA
>JAGRMX010000221.1 GCA_020441025.1 Leptospiraceae bacterium | reverse complement strand
CAAACGCGCGGTGATAGATTCCACCGCCCCGGCTGACTACCCGTACCCGACCGTATTCCTGCGCCGGGTTGGTGTTTGCGGAAATATCATAGTACAATGACATGGGTCGTACCGCCGTGCATTGATTGAGCGGAATGAACGGCAGCATCGCAGCAATAAACAGTACAATTCGCTTAATAAAAGCCCGACTGCGTACGGAAAAACAAATATTGGCCACTCGTGAATTCATACAATGCGCTTAAAACGGGTAAAGATGCGAAACGCGGAAAATAGATATCAGACGTATAATCGCGAACGATTTAAAAGCAACAAATTTTCAATGAATGCTACGAGAAACTGACATGTACGCAAAGCGCACAGATGGATTATAATAGGAAAAAAATGATAATGAGGAGGGAGCAGCCGGGAAACTCCCGAGAGCATCATTTCGGTACCGGCCTCACAATCGCACCGAAACCGATGACATTCCGTAACCGTGCACAGCATACCGGCGGCAATGTGTCCATAGCCCGGTGCGGTGCGCGCGCTTATTTTCTTCCCTTTCCGCGCGCGATCGCACGAGTAGAATTCGTTGCGCACTAACTTCAACAAGACGAAGTCTGTTCCTCTTCACGGGCGGCGAATTCTGCGAGAGCTTGAGGACCGCGCCGCGAGCCTGTGTGCAGTCGAAGCGGCGCAGCGCATATTCGCCCGTTAGACAAATTGTCGGCACTGATAACAGAATTCGCATGGGCAGAGCCAAAGATGAGACTCAAACTACCTCTTCTAATTTGAGGACATTGTTCCAGAGGAAATAAGGATTATTTCCGGCGTACCCTGCGTCTTGACCGTCATTTACCTCAATTACAATCCATTGTCCATCTAAGGACTTTGCCATATCGACAACGAGAAATGTAACATTAATAAGATCAGCAACCTGCTTCGCGATTTGGAGCATTTGCTCTTTTTCTAAATCAGAGACCTTGTAAGCCTCTGAGGTCCAATAGTTTCCAACACTAACACAGTGACCCTTCCACCAAAAAGTGCGAAACTCAATCGATTTTGGCATCGATCGACCGTCATCAGGAACAATCAGTTCCAGAGGTATGAAGTCCCTTACAACAATTCTTTGCCAATGAAGTATTGAATCGTCCTTCCAAACGATTCTTAGATTGTCCAGTTCCGATCTGCTATTGATGATCGATTTAGCCCGAGAGTGTCGATTAGTCTGACGCTCTCCCTTAATGAAAACGGGATACGTGAAATCACTCTCTATTTCAGAGCCTTCAGGAAATTCTTCAAACCACTTACTTCGCGGGGTATATTTCTCGATGAGCGGATACCAGATGGGCAAAAAACTTGTTCTTTGGTATTCCTCTGGCGAATGAATCAATCGGATATTGTATTCCAGAAAATAATGATATCTTGCAGCATAATCATTAGTCGCACCGATGCGACTAACAGCTAAAATTTCGCTACTCCAGCATGATGGATGATTACAGTAGAACTGATTCGAAAACTCGAAGTCATACGCGGGCAATCCAAGATGTTTAGTTAGAACATAAATCGCATTTTGAACCCGTGTGACTGAAAAATTCATGATATCTGTGTTTGATCATCCTGTATGAAATTCTCACTCAAATATCCGTTAAAGAAGATTTTTTCTCTGGGTACAGAGGTCAGATCTTGATGTGTATGTCGATAAACTATTCACTGCATGAGGCCGACATCTCACCTAACGTACAATATATGGAGATCACTCCAGAAAGTAAGTCAACAGGGCGATTCCGGCCGCGATGAACACTATGCCCACCACCTGCATGGAATGTAACTGCTCGCGCAGGTAAATTAATGAAAAGGCGGTAATAACCAGCACGCCACCGGACGACATAATCGGATAGGCAACCGAGAGTTTGATTTTCTTGAGCGCGATTATATAAAACAGAACATTAGATGCGAATAAAATTACGCCCACAATCAAATACGGATTCAACGCCATGGCCATAACTTTAGAAACCAGCGATTCCCCCGCAATCTGCTCGGCGCTCTCCAATCGTCGTGCTCCCAGCTTCATGAGAATATTGGCGGTGGCATTGAATATCAAAGCGATGACTAAAAATAAATAACCCATTGTAATTATACTCCCCGTGTCAGTTCTCTCTCGGAACTCCTCACAAAACCGCTCCAGGTGATTTTGCGATGATCTCTTACCTGCCGATTGTATGCTCCGGATGTTTGCGTAACCAGTTCTGATAATCGGCGGATTCAAAATAAGGAAACGGTTGTCCGTCTCGCAGGCATACGAATGTAATCGTACAATTAATCACTTCGCTTTTAAGGTCCGTGCCGGGCTCATGCACAAAGGCGCGGGTCTGGACGGTTATGGATGATCGCCCGGTTTTAAGCGCCCGACTGTATATTACCACCGCATTGCCTCGACGAGCCGGCGTTTTGAAATTTACATCCGTCAGACTGACGGTCACAAAATTATCGAAACCGATTTTTTGCATAACGAACAGAGCGGACGCTTCATCGAGCCAGGCCAGCATAATCCCGCCAAACAGGTTTCCGAATGCGTTCAGATCTTTTTCCATCACAATGTGACGCGTTACAATCTCAAATCCATCCAACTCTGATTGGGTCGTCACTTGCTTGCCTGTATCCTGAACTTAAAAATCAAATCTAGAAATCGAACATGGCAATAACGGCACATTGCTCATTAGCGTTGAACTCCGCATTACCGCTTTCCGGTTAGACGTAATCCGGCCTGGAAGAAATCCGGATAAAACGGCACCAAAACGAGTGATTGGTAAAGCTGATTTCCGCACAGCCCGAGTGGCAATAAATTTTCCGGAATGTATGCGCTTCGCATTCAATGTTGACAGCCCGTCGATTTCAAATCATTTCAGCCCATGCTCACCATTCATTTAAATCAAGCCCACCGGCCGGCTTATCTGCGTAGAGCCGGATATGCAATCATGGTGACTTTCGGCTTCAACCTGCTGGCATCCCTGGCCATGGCCATTATCCTGGGGCCGGCCACTCTGGCGGGCGGAAGCGATCTCGATCGTATGCGTTATATTGCGGACAACCGTCTGGCTGTACAACTGGGATGGACGGCCTGGATCGGCGCAACGCTCTCCCTGGTATTGTTTTTTCACACAATGATGGATGTGCTGGCCGCGGAACAGCGCCGACTGCTGCGATTCGCTTTCACCCTCGCCGCCATTGGAGCGGCACCCGACTGTCTGGCGGATTTAATGGCCCTGGGGGTCGTTCCCGATTTAGCGGAACGATACCTGGCCGCCCTGAGCAACGGCCAGACAGAATTGGCGGGCGTTCTACTGGAACAGTTTCGGACCTGGGATCGCTTTTCCGTACTGTGCACCGGTGGTCTCGGAAATACCTGCTACGGTCTGGCCGGCTGCCTCTTAACCTTCGCCCTGTTTCGCTCGGGTGAATTGAATCGGCCCCTGCGTTTACTGGCCTTCCCACTGTGGGCCTTCACTTTCTTCATGAGCTACGGCAGTTTTACTTTGAGTGCTTCCATTCTGCCCGTTGCAGTCGGAACCACCATGTCGATTTTTCTGGTATGGGCTTTCTGGATCGGCGTCACGCTGTTTCAACGGAGCCGCGCTTGAACTGGTTCTGGTTTTTTAAGCTCATGCATCTGGGCGGCATCATCATGTGGATCGGTCCGCCTCTGGGCGCTTATTGGATGTACCTGCGCAGTTTTCGGCGCACTTCCGGAAATAGGCAATCGAATCAACTGGAGACAATTGTGGAACGACGGGTGCGCGGCGCATTCATCGGCATTCTTCTGGTCGAGCATATTGGATTCGCGTTATTGCTGCTGGGCATGCTGGGTATGCTATGGGCCGGCGATTGGGTGCACTTAAAGCTGAGCTGGGTGCAATGGAAACTGTGCATAGTCGTGGCGATTTTTTTTCCGCTGGAGTTTTTTGATATCTGGTGGGGTCAGATAGCTCCCCAGCGAGCCATGCGAAACGATCCCGGCCCGGGCATCGGTACGGAACTGCGTCGCATACTGAATCGATACGATCTTTTCGTAAAAATCAGTATCCCTTTTTTAATACCGGCATGGATTGTGATTTTCTATCTGGCCGTCGCCCGCCCCGCCTGGCCGCCCATCTGGTAAGCAATCATTTCAGGTGACTGGATACCAGCGCCGCAGACGCAGCCCGAGCGCGGAATAAATATTGTCGGTCTTGAGCTGCGTGCTAATCCATTCCGCTTTTGAACGCGATTGTATGTGGAGATGATTGCAGATTGCACTCCGCAATTAAAAAGAACTGCCCGGTTGTTTTAAGAAGGTCAGTTCTTCCGGCGTGCTTTCTCGATTTAAGACGGCATTACGATGCGGAAAACGTCCGAACCGCAAAACAATATCGCGATGTTTCTCGGCGTATAGATGAAAAGATAGCAACTGTTCACGCAGTTGCTGATCCGCACCGGGCTCTTCCGCGAGTTGTTGAAAGAGGAGCACTCCCCATTTCTGAATGTCCGCATCTTCGCTGTGCATGCAGGGCATGTAAAAAAAGGCGCGCTGGATGAGCGGCAGTTGGCGTTCGCGCCGCTCGGCGACACCCGCCTGCACCAGTTGGATAGCGCGCCGATCCCCGGCAAAGGCCCGGGGCGTATCTCGAAAAATGTTGCGCGTAAATTGGTCCAGCAGAATGACCAACGCAAGTTCATCGGGCATGCGCCCTTCCCAATTCGATAGACCGTCGGTATCAAGTGCCGATTGTACGAGTTTGCCGAAACGCTCTCGTATGGTATCGTCGGTTGCGGCGGATTTTTTAAACCACAAATCTCGGACGGCTTGATCGGGCAATCCCTGCGGAACCGCCTGCCCAAACCAGAACTTCAGAATATCATTGACCATAATATCGAAACACCATTATGGAACGCGCCGGAAGTTTTTAGCGCTTATTGCAGTAAGAGCTTCCGGCCGCGGCATTATTTCAGCAGCACTTTAAAACGGACGCGGCTACTCACGGCCGACATTAAATGTCGATTTGCCAGGAGTTAATGCGGTTGCGCTTGTCATAGTACGCCGCGATGTACATATCCATGGCGTATAGAGCGGCCCGCAGACTCAGAAAAATTCCACGCAACGCTTTTAACTGAACTTCCGGAGAGGTGCGGTCCAGGGTCGCATGCTCATTATAGTTATGCTTCATGGTCTGGATTTCGACGGTCTGTACATTGGGAACGTACAGCCGCAGAATTTTGCGGGTCCAGGAATTATCATGATAAATACTGCGTACAATCGAGTCCAGAACCACGCAATCCAGGTTCTGTTCTTCATTGTAATGAAAGATAATCAATTTCTTGGAGTTGATATAATCGCCGCCGCGCCAGGTACCCGGCTCGTCTTCCAGAATGATTTCTTGATAAAAACGATATTTAGCGTACGTCGGTATTTGCACGAATTCGCGGTGCTTTTTCTCGATGTCTTCCAACGCGTCATTTACGTTGTTGATTTCAATTTTCAACAGGCGTTCCATTTCCTGACGATAGACGCCTTCCTGCGGATTGTTGCCCCAGGATGTGGAATAAAAGATCAGCTCGCCTTCCTGAACAATAGGCTGCTCGGCACGGTTTTCGCATTTGCGCATATGATCCGTCGGCTTTTTGTAGATTACTTCGCCATCTTCGCCCCCGGCACCGCTATGTGGATCCGGACCATTCTGAGCGACAATCGTACTGACTAACGCAATCAGCGTGATGGGCAGAATAAAGAATGCAATCGGCCGCAATAGTTTCATACTCAATTCCTGTAGTGGCGCACATCTTCGACGAAACGCTTCTCCGGCGTTCCGTCGATGGACTTTATCCGGTGCTACGCTGTGGTTCATTCACACCGAATGGCATCTCATAATCGGACCGGGTATCCGGCCCCGGATACGGCTGATGATCCACATCCGACCGTACAATCCGGCATCATGATAACCGTATTAGACTCTCTTGTCCAGACAGTTCCTGTACTTTATTTAGTGCAGAAACCGATTCCGCGGCCATCGATAACTTTT
>JAGRMX010000220.1 GCA_020441025.1 Leptospiraceae bacterium | reverse complement strand
CTCGTTTGAGCGGCTTCAAATCGATTTCATCCGGAAACAGCTTCTTTTTGTCGCGTAACTTAGCGCTCAGCTCGGTTATAAAGCGCCAGTTGTACAGCCGATTCTCCGGCCATGCCAGTTTTTCCGCGCAGGCTTTTAAATCGCACGGAACGGAAAACACTGCCGCTCGCCGGATGTGTTTTTTCATGGGATTGCCCGGTTCGCCCAGATACTTTAAGATGAGATTTCCACCCAGACTGAAACCAACCAGTGCAATATCCGTATATTGTTTGAGAGCGACGACATAAGCAACGACCGTTTCCAGATCATACGTGGCTCCGCTATGATAAGAAAAAGCCTTCCGATTCGGTTCTCCGCTGCAACCGCGATAATTCCACGCCAGCACATCGCGTCCTTCCTGCATAAACGCCCTGGACATTCCGCGAATATAAACCGAATCGCTTGACCCTTCCAGGCCATGGCATAGGATCACCAATCGCTGATTGGCCGGTTTGGTTCGAATCCAATCCAGATCCAGAAAATCATCATCAGGAGTAACCAATCGCTCCCGTAAAAACGCGACACCCGCTACTCTACGAAACACCGGGGAGTAGATGGTCTGCCAGTGACCGCCGCGAAAAAATCCCGGTCTTTGATACGTAGATTTTGCTAACACCGGCATATAACTATAACCGTCCCCGTAGAGATTCCCACATATGATTCGCTACTATGCGCGTACCACGCGTAGTAGGATGCAGACCATCCGCTTGATTCAATTCCGGCCGACCGGCGACATCCTCCAGAAAAAACGGCAAAAGAATGGCGCCGCTTTCTTCCGCCACTTTCGGATATAACCCGGCGTATTCGTTCAACAGGCGTTCATCCTGCACATATGGCGGGAACATGCGCATTTGAAAGAGAAACACTTTCATATCAGGATTGTTTTGGCGTGCTTCCTGAATGATGGATTTTAAGTTAGATTCTAAACTATCCAGACTGACACCGTTAATAATGTCATTGGAACCCAATCCAATCACGAGCACCTGAATGGGTATACCGCGGTCAAAGTAATGCGGCAAACGCTGCAGAGCCTGGGCCGACGTATCCCCGGCTCGACCGGCGTTAATCACAACATAATGCAGGCTGGCATGATTGATCTTTTGTTGAATTAGAGCCGGAGCGGATTGATGGGCCGCTAACCCATACCCGGCAAATAAGCTGTCACCCAGAAATAAAATCCGGGGCAAGTTGCGCGGCGGTTCGTGTTGGATCGATGTTGCCAGATCGTTTTCATTCATAAGGCCAGCCGGACCGGTTGAGCTGTGCGAACGATCATGTTCCGGGTCCAGTTTCATAATCGTCGTAACGCCGATGATAACCACCAGTGTGGCCACGAGCATCAACAGTTGTCGATTTGTGATCCCGCGCATAAAACAAAGTTCCTGTGGTCACATTGCAGGCCGGGTGATGAACGCACATTAAAAAATCCAACTTTCACGGTTCATGCACAGGATGCCGGTCGGCTGCATTCCAGTTAAAAAGACGTTCTTCTTCAGCCACCTGCTGACGGGTGCGAATGGCCCCTTTCACATTCTCGGTCAATAAACCATCGGCTCCGTTACGCCATAAGCGGACCATCTCACTCGGATCGGTAACGCCCGAAAACTGAACCGCCAAACCGTGCCGATGCGCAAAGGCTATGAACGCCTCGCTGCCCGGATCAATATAACCCAGTCGCAAGTCCGAAGAAATCTGTAGAACATCATAATCAATCGGACAGGGTACTTTAAATAAATAACAAACCTGAAAAATATTTCGTTCGAGTATGGTATTCACGGTAATAAAGCGACCGGCGCTCAATTCCCTGGCTCGCTGAATCACATGATCGTAGGGACTGCCGATAATCGTCGTGCGTTGCCTGGCGGGAGAAAGCAACTTTACCATAACGGCGGCTGCCAGCGCTTCTTCCGGTTGCCGGATATCCAACTGAAAAAACATATCCGGATATCGTCGTAAGACATCATCCAGTCGCAATATCCGCAGAGGATTGTTGCGGTACGGATAACCGGCCGGATCCTGTCCTGGCAGAAAGACTCCGTGGGATTTACCGGTTGGGAGATAAAAATTATGCGCAACATTCAATTGCCGTAAATCCGCATAGCGCGAGGAGCTAATGCGACGCTGAACGCCGGTGGACGGTTGTAAATCATCGTCCATGGCGACAACCGGCACGCCATCGCTGCTCATGCGCACGGGTAAATACAGAATATCCGCACCGGCTGACCGCGAACGATCAAAAGCGACCTCCGTATATGGCGGCAAATCAATAAACAAACCCTCATCGGCCAACACCGGGTGTCGGGTCAACATATCCGGAGGCGATCCATCCGGATATGCCCGTCCATGACGTACAAATAGCAGTAAGGCATACAGACCAACAAAAGCCAATAATATGATTACGAGATTTCGATGACCGCGACGGGCGGCCTCGCGATCCATACGCGTCAGCATTACCATGGCGCCATCATCACGCGAGCCTTCCATTGATACATGTTCGGGATGATGCTTCCCGTCCGATAGATCATGATGCGGATGGGGTTTCAGACCCTCAGAGCGATCCTTCGTGCCGTTCCGACCGGAACCGCTTTTACGCAAATCGACCGGCCCGGCCTGCAAATTCGATGCATCCTTTTTTTTACGACGGCCTTTACGCGCTTGCTTCGCTTCGTCCTTATGCTTACCTTTCTTTCCTGGTTTTCGCCGATCGTGCGCCTCTTTATGCTTGCTTTTGTGTTTTGACATGGTTGTACCGAATCAATATCGATGGGCGCCGGCTCGCGCATGTCAACTGCTCTTTGCGAAGCGTTCCGGCGGTGCCTGACGCATTGAATCCGATTCTTTCGGGCTTGCTTTCATTGCGCGCCACATTAGAGTCTACATCCTCCGGTATTGTAAAATACGCGGATATGCCCGATAGAATCCAGGAACTCATGGTTTGGAAATGAGTTCTAAGACCGGCCGCACCACAACACCAGGAACATACAGGCGTACGTGAACTCCAAAACTCCATATCGCGGTCGACTGGCACCTTCTCCGACGGGCTTCTTGCACATCGGTCATGCCCGCACTTTTTACGAAGCTTACCGGCGCGCGCGAGAACACAACGGCATCCTGATACTGCGTAACGACGACCTGGATCGCGGGCGCTCCCGAACCGAATTTGCGCTGGCCGCCATGCAGGATCTACGTGCTCTGGGCATCGAATGGCAGGAGGGGCCCGATACCGGCGGTCCGTACGAGCCTTACAATCAAAGCGAACGTCAGCGTCTTTATCTGGCGTACTGGCGTCGTTTGCACGCCACCGGCTGCATTTATCCCTGCGAACATTCACGTAAAGATATCGTGGATGCATTGCAGGCGCCGCATGAAGAAGATGCAAGCACGCAATCATCCACCACACATTCGCCGGTAAACGGGGAACAGATCTACCCCGTCGAATTGCGCCCATCGGTATCGATCGGTCGAGACGCTACCGAGCCCGGCAATGTCAACTGGCGTTTTCGCCTGCCCTATGGTGAATCGATTGAATTTCATGACGGACACTATGGTCCGCGTCACTATGTGGCCGGTCGCGATTTTGGCGACTTCCTCGTATGGCGCAAAGACGGGTATCCTTCGTACGAATTTGCCGTGGTAATCGACGACATCGAGATGCGCATCAGTGAAGTGGTGCGGGGCAGCGATTTGCTTTTATCCACCGCGCGACAGATATGCATATATAGACAACTGCAAGCGCCCATTCCGGAGTTTTATCATTGCGAACTGGTGCGCAGCGCGGATGGCCGACGCCTGGCCAAGCGCGACAGTGCCTTGACCATCCGTGAAGTGTTAAAAAAAATCAGTCCCGAAGAATTGCGCAATCGATTGATGCAAACGACCTCAATCGGTGGATTCGACTGAATCGGCCAGCTCTTCCCAGCGCGCATAGTTTTGTTTTAATTCCAGCTCCACCTGTTCAAATCGCACTCCACTGTCCGCCAGGATGCCTGTGTCGGTTTCGCCACCGGATAGCAAAGCGGTCAACTCGTCGCGTTCCCGCTCCAGTTCCGTAATTTGTTCTTCCAACTGTGCGAATTCTCTTTTTTCTTTAAATGAAAATCGTTTTTTACGAACCGGATGTTTTGAGTCGTCCGCATTATTTGACTGATTGGTCGCGCCGACGGTGTTAGCCACGCCGATTGCATTGGCTTTCCCCGCACGTTTTTCTTTTATATAAGCGGAAAAAGCTCCGTTGAAACCGGTAATCTGGCCGTGACCATCGAACACCAGCAATTGATCCACCACCCGATCCATAAAGTAGCGATCGTGTGAAACCACCACCAGACATCCGGGATACGATTGCAGAAACTCTTCCAGCGTACCCAGAGTGCGCACATCCAGGTCGTTCGTGGGCTCGTCCAGGATTAAAAAATTGGGATTGCTCATTAAAACATAAACGAGTTGCAGTCGGCGGCGTTCGCCGCCCGACAGACGATTCACCGCCGTGTATTGTAACCGCCCATCAAAATAAAAATACTCCAGCACGCGCACCGCATCCTGTTTGCCGTCCTCCAGTTCAATTACATCGCCCGCTCTTTTGCGAATGAAATCAATTACCCGCTCCTCCGATTGAAATTCTTCCGCATGTTGATCGAAGTAACCGAAGCGCGTGTTGATACCCGTATTCACATCGCCCGTATCGGGTGCAAGTCGACCGGTGATGATTTCGAGAAAAGTAGTTTTGCCGGCTCCGTTCGGTCCCACCAGGCCGATTCGTTCCCCCTGTTTGAAAGCGTGTTCAAATCCGCCGAATAACGGCCCCGCTCCGAACGACTTAGAAAGATTGCGTACTTCCAGTACCCGCTTACCCAACCGTTGCATACGCGCCTTGAATGCGAAACCCTCTTCTACTTCTTTGCCCGTCCCGGCCCTTTCCGCAAGTTGATCCGCGCGATCAATGCGCGCCTTTTGTTTGGTACCACGCGCTTTCGGCTGCCGTTGCAACCAGACCAGTTCTTTCTTTAAGAGATTGGCCGCACGCTGACGGGTTCGTTGTTGCAACGCTTCCCGCTCGGCTTTCTTTTCCAGATAAACGCTGTACGATCCCGGATACCGATACACGGTTTCGTCTTCAATTTCCACAATCCGATCGACAATCGATTCCAGAAAGTAGCGGTCATGGGTCACCATCAGAATGGCTGCGGACATGCGTTCCAATTTCTCTTCCAGCCAGACGATCGTTTCCACGTCCAGATGATTGGTGGGCTCGTCCAGAATCAGCAAATCAACATCATCAATCAGCGCGCGCGCCAGAGCGACCTTCTTGCGGCGACCGCCGGATAATTCCTCTATGGGTTGATCCAGCCGATCAATTCCCAATTCGCGCAATAGCGAACGCACTTCGCCTTCAAAATTCCAGGCGTTGGTCTGGTTCAAACGCGCCGTCAGCTCATCCAGTTTATGCTCCGCGGCTTCTATACTCTCCGCATCGGTTCGACTTACATTCAACCGGTTCGAATCTTCCCGGGAAGAGCCGGACCGCAAGCGTTCCAGTTCCTCGCAGGCCGACTCATAATCGCGGATCAGTTCGAGTCGCTCCCCGCCCAGCGCAAAGAGATAATCGCGTACAGTCTGATCGGGCTCGGCCTCTACATCCTGTGCAAGAAAGGCGATTCTCAAATTCTTGCGCCAGGTGATGCGACCCGAATCGACTTCTTCCTGCCCGGCAATCATACGCAAAAGGGTGCTCTTGCCGCATCCGTTGACTCCAATCACGCCCACTTTATCGCCTTCATCAATTCCAAAGGAAATTTCATGAAACAGAGTGCGACTGCCCCGGGCGCGTGAAATGTTATCCAGAGAAACAATATTCATATTACTCCGCTATTATAAGAACTCATAGTTATGAGGTGAATTCTAAGCTGCTGATATGGCTTGACCGGTAGCCGTTGTACGGGGAAGTACATTTCGCTAAAAAATCTTATCCTGGACTGTTCGAATGCGCAATGAAAAATACCACAGGTTTTATGACACGCGGATGTTTGCATCGGGCAGTATCCTGATTTTACTGACTTTGTTTTTGGCCTGTG
>JAGRMX010000021.1 GCA_020441025.1 Leptospiraceae bacterium | reverse complement strand
ATCGCGTTCGGGATGCTCCGGTGCTTGTTGCAGCAGACGCATAATGAATCCGGCCGCCAGTTCGGGAAAGGCCCATGCGTCCCATGTTTCAATCGGTTCGGGAGCTTGCACTGTGTTGTCAATCGTCTTGCTCATGTGATTGTGTGAATAGTTCCTCGTGTGAATATTTCCTCGCGCGGTTTCAATACCTGATTCAAGATAGAGTGAACGATTTTGATCCCGATTGATAGCCGGACAATTGTCGGCGAAAGTCTTCCAGCTCCGATTTTTGCGGTCGATGGTAATATATTCCGGTCGAATCGCCTTGCTGAACGCCGCGCAAGAAAATATAAAAAACTCCGCCCATATGTGTTTCGTAATCATAGTCGGTCAGGCGGTAACTCAGATAACGATCCAGCGCATCCAGATATATCATGTACTGCTTGTGATAGTCGGAGCGCGTCATTTCCTGAGTGAGCTCTGCGGTCGTGTAGTCGGCGGCCCGATTGCCCAGGTGATTGGATTTCCAGTCCAGCAGGTAATACCGATCGGCATGCGCACACACCAGGTCGATAAATCCGCGCATATGGCTGGCGTCGGAATCGGTGTTATTGATGGGATAATAAAAAGCCAGTTCGGTAAGGCGATTGGTCGGCCCCACATCGCGCAAACAGAACGTATTGCCGTTCGCTTCGATCAGTTTGCATTGTAGAGTATTACGAACCATGTCGCTAACCGCTTTAACAAATCGGATGTCAAATTGATAGTGACTCAACTGGCGCGTAACGACATTTGCAATGCCTTCCGGGTTTTCATCAAAGGCCAGTTCTTCGAAAATGGCGTGTAGACAGATGCCGGCCCGGGCGCCCGCCGGAAAAGTAAAGATATCAAACTGTTCAGCCGATTCCACTTCGGATGCGTCCGAGATGTACGCGCGACTCGTATGGCCCGGGCCGCCGTCGTGATCGCGGGCCAGGTCGAATAAGTGGAACAGGTGCTCATCGCGTTGTCCCGTGCCGAACAGGGAAGTATAACTATAAATCTGCCAGCGACGTTCATAGGGCCCGCCCGCCGTGCGGATAGTCGCACTGTGCTGCGCTTGTTCCGGGACGAAATGACTTTTCGCGGGCTGAATATTGGCGGATTGGTTGCGAGCGGACTGATTTTCAGCGGATTGATTTCGAGTTGTGGGTCCACCGGATTTTACTTCGCCCGGATGTGTTTCGTTTATAAGTCCATCATTCAATAAGCCGGGCGAATCATCCGGATGAATGACCCGCAATAATCCGTTCGAACGCGCTTCCAGATCGGCGTGGTCCGCCTGAATGTCCTCGGCACTGAGGGTGAGTTTCGTTTCCGGTGATGCGTTGCGTCGACGTCCGTGCAGAATCCACGCCGCGGCGCTACGAGCCGTGTTGCGGGTGCGACCCCAGCATAGATACAGGCGCTGACTGGCACGGGTGGCGGCCACATAAAACAAACGCACCTCTTCGGCCAATTCCGCTTCCCGCGCCCGGGATTCGAGACGTTGCATGCGTTGCAGTTCGTCCGCAGTCAGCCGGATACAGCCTCCGTTGTCCTGTGCTTCGGTGGTTGTTGAAAGCGATTCGATTGCATTCGCTTGCGCTAACATCTCCCGGTACTCGCGCAGCGTGCGGGAAACGAAACACGTGCCGCCGGTTTTGGGATCATAAGCGAATAGATGGTCGGGACCGGAGGCATTGCGTCCCCGCCAGAGGAAGGGGCAAAACACAACCGGAAACTCCAACCCTTTACTCAGATGGATGGTCATGATGCGCACCGCGTCTCGATCGGATTCCAGACGCAGTATGTGCGACTCGTCGGAACCCGGCGCCTGACGGTTGCGAGCCACGTAGCGCAGAGTTTGTTCGGCACCCTGGCCGTGGCAATCGGCATGTACAATCTCCGCCAGATGCAACAGGTTCGTGAGCGCGCGCTCGCCACCCGGTCGCGCCAGGATGCGTTCGCGCAGATTTTCTCTGTTGAGTACGTATTGAAACGCACTCAGAAAACCCTCCCGCTGCCAGTGTTCATGGGCCAGTTGGAATCGCAGAAAAACCGATCCGTCCTGCCCGATGTTCAATGCCTGTATGGCCTGCACGGTATAACCGAATGAAGGCGTGCATAAGGCCTGTTTGACTCCCATGGGATCGCCGGGATTGGCCATGGCGTTCAATATCTTTTCAAAATCGTCGGCTTCGGGCGTGGCGAATACGCTGCGGTCGCTGTGCAGCACTGCCGGAATATTCCAGGTAGCCAGTGTGTTCCGTACCTGTTCGCCTTCATCATTCGTGCGCACCAGCACCGCAATGTCCCGTGCTCTCAACGCATCGCTTGAAGACGGAGAACGCAGCAATAGTTGAATCTCCCGGGCCATCGATTGCATGAACGTTTCGCTTAAATCATCCGTACGCCATTGCTGCTCCTCCGCATCCGCCTCACTCAGATGCCAGATCACCAGCGGCGCCTGCTCCCGGAGTACATCCGGCGTGAACGGGTCGGCTTTCCCGGCCGATTCCAGTTCACGATATTGAATATGTTCATGCAAGAAGACCGGGCCGCTTGCATTTTCATTGAAGATGATGTTGATGCCCTGCAAGAGAGCGCTGCGTTGGCGGTAATTTACCGTCAGGGTCGTCAATCGACGGGCATTGTTGCGTGCGTTCAAATAAGCCTGCACATCCGCGCCCCGAAAACGATAAATCGATTGGCGGGGATCGCCGATTAAAAACAGGGAATGCGAGCGATGCGCGAATAATGTACGAAAAATGTCCCATTGTACCGGATCCGTATCCTGAAACTCATCGATCAATGCGGCCCGGTAGCGCCGCTGCAAGGTGCGGGTCAGCTCCGGACCGCGTTCGGAGTCCAGCAGCGCCGCTCTGAGTCGATTTAAAAGATCGTCATAACCGGCCACACCACGTTCCGCCTTACGACGATCCAGTTCCGGACGAAATTCATCCAGGAATCGATTCTGGATGCGCAGTAACTCGGAGTGCAGTTGTCGGCACACGGTAGCATGCAGCCGCACAAATGCGTGCATGCGGATAAGCAGTTCGGGCACATCGGCCGGCTTTTTTTCCGGTAGCAATCGATGGGCCGCGCTGAAAAGCTTGAGTAGATCGATCAGAGCGGGATGATCCTCCTGAAAATACGCAAGGCATTCCAGGACGTCTTTTTCCGTTCGAGATCGGCTGCGTCGCGATTTAATGGCGCCGTGGTAGTCGGCGTACACAGCAGTGATGGTTTCCGCATTGAAATTCCATTGTGCCAGGTAATCGCGCAAATCCGTGTAGGCCGCACGCAGAGTTTTAATGAAAGCGGAATCGTTCGGCGCGGCGAGATCTTCCGGACTCAGCACTTCCGCCGCGCTGTGATTCAGCAATAATTTCATGGTGCGCACCATCGCATCGGGATGAAACTCGATGATCCGGGCATAAGCCAGCACTTCGGGAGCGGCGGACTGGACGTGACGACGCCAGAAATCGTAGGCCACTTCTTGCAGTAAATCGCTCAGATCGGTACTGAGTTCGCTTTCAAACAGCACTCCGCTTTCAAACGCCTGTTCCTGTAAAACACGCTGACAGAAACCGTGAATGGTGTAAACGGCGGCGTCATCATACGTCTGCAGCGCCGTGTCGATCAATGTACGCGAACGATTTAAATCGCCCGCCTGAGTCAACAGGGCCAATAAACCCGCATCGCCCGATTCGGTCGGTGCGGCCCCCGGTTCGATTACGGCGGATCGGTCCGTATGCATTTTATCAAAAGATTGTTGTGTTGATATACAATTGCGAGCGGCGATTAAATCCGCGCGAATTCGTTCGCGTAATTCTTCGGTTGCGGCAGTAGTAAATGTCACCGCCAGTATTTCCGGCAGCGGTGTGCCGTTTAAGATCAGTCGCAGAAACAGACGTGAAATGGTGAAGGTCTTGCCCGTACCGGCCGAGGCTTCGATAAACGTAATTCCATCCAGCGGAGTGCGCACTATGTCGAACGCTTCGAACTTCACCGCGCTTCCTCCACGGTTCGCAGGGCGTTCAACAGGGGCGCGAATATTCGCCGACTGACGGTCCGAAACTCGGTGATCGAAAAAGCGCCCTGTTCGGTTTGCAGGGGCGCATGGCCGCGCAGACACAGAGACAGGTGCGCGTCGTCCCTTTCACCCGGGATATTGCGATTGCCGTAAAAAACGGAACGGGCCGCCTGCAGGGCGACATCATCATCTTTTTTTTCCTGAAGCGTGCGCATATATATGAACCCGGATTCCGGAAAGAAACACAGCGGGCGCGCAAGGTTGTTGGTAAATAGTTCGCAGAGTTCCCGGATGTGCTCGGCCGCCCGGGCGGGTGGCAGTGGTTCCAGAACATAAGCATCACTCCGGCCGACTATATACGTCTTTTGATACGTAAAGATTCCGCCGCTCGACTCTTCGAGGGTGGCATATACGCTTTTTTCACGTTTATCGGGAATTAGAATGTTACGGACCAGGTGCATGAACCAGGCGGTCAGTATGTCCCGGGCGCGAATACGCGCCGGTCGTTGGTAGGCGATGCCCAGTTGAAATAGATGGGAACGCAATTCATTGCTTTCGCCGTTCAATTCCAGAAGCGGTGAATTTTCTTTCTCCGAATTCTGTGGAATGGATATTTGTACGGGAATGCCCGCACGGGATTCGATTCTGATGCGCGCTCCCAGCAAACGCGCAATTCGCGCCAGAAAATGCTCGGACTGATGTAAACAGGCATCCATATCCAGTTCGGCCGCCGTCCCGTGAGGCAAAAGATCCGTGGCCGTAAGAATGGCATGCCATCGCTCGCGCTGTGATTCGGCTCCGTTTATACGCAACATGTTCAGAGCAATTTCAGCGGGATTTTGACCGGCTGGAACGGCGGGACGCAGGGTCGTTGTCGGAGATGTCGAATCATCCAACGTCAGGGTGGGCATCAACAGAGTACAGACCCGATGAATCAAAACATATCGTTGCAGGTGATTCAATTTTACGGCTTCGTTCTCATCCACCTGCACCGATTGTTCCGGAGGAAAATCCAATCCGGGGCGATTACGCAGGAAATGGCGGGCCGGATTGCGTAGAAAATCTTTCAGATCGGCAATAGAGACGGAAAGACATCCGGATGGCTGCGCAAGTTCCGTGTGGTCTTCCAGATAAGTGTTTTCAGGAACAAAAATCAAATCGCCGGACATTTGTCGCTCTTCCGAAACATTAGTATCGGACCGGGTTGAGGGTTGCCGCGCATCTGTCCCCGGCGAACGTTTAGAAGGTATCGGAGGCGTCGAAAGTGTTGATGGTGGCTCCGCGACCTGCACGCAATTGGAGTGTGAGTAAGAATACAATCGATGACCGGGCGTATAATAATCCGGATGAAAAGGATGCATGCGGTGTTCAAAGAAATATGGCAACCGGCGTAATTCACCGGGAGTGCCATGCAGGCTCTGCTCCAGTTCGACCAGTTCCTCAATTAGAATGGAAGGCGCTCGCGGACGACCGGTTCGAATGCTCTGGCCGCAGTAGCTGAAATACAGCACTTCCCGGCAAGAAAGCAGGTTTTCCAGAAATAACAGACGATCTTCGTTGCGTCGCAGGCGATCACCGGGTCGCGGGGAACGCGCAATCAAATCGAATGCCGCCGGTCTTTCGGTAGCCGGAAAGCCGGATTCATGCATGCCCACATGGGCGATAATTCGAAAGGGGATGCTGCGCATGGGTAACATTTCGCAAAACGTAACCGCCCCGTTCATAAAACCGTGGCCGGCGGTTTTGCGGCGCAGCCGGTTGCGCAGAAAATCAACCACCGCGTTCAGCGGGATTTCCGTTGCGGTTACGGCGGCATAATCGTGCAGATCATCAAGGGCGCGGCGGACATGTGAACCGAGGCGACCGTCGGGATCATCCAGCAACCCGGTTATAGCGTCATGCAGGATTGTCGACCAATCGCCTAACCTATGAACATTGCGCAGGTTGCGACTCAGATTTTCGAGGGTTTGCAGGCAAATCGCAAAGCGTTCCAGCAGAGCGACATTATCGCCGCGCATATAGGGAGCAGGCTCCAGGTCGGCGAACAAAGGAGGAGCGGCGTCGCTATCCATACGATCATTGGGAATGAAATAACCCAGCAGCAGTCGATGCAGTCCGCGTTCCCAGGTATTGGCTTCTTCGGCCGGTAAGCCCAGTTCGGACTTTGTGGCGGCATTGTAACCCCAGCGGATATTCAACCGTTGGATCCACAAACGCAATGCGTCCAGTTCCGTCTGGGTAAAACCGAAGCGGCGTTGTACGGGGGCGCTCTCACAGAATTGGAGCACCGCCCCGGCGGGAAAGCGGGAAGAACACAGTTCCAGCATTTTAAAAAACGTGTCCCGGTATTCCAGTTCTTCCGGCGAGCCGGCCGTGTCCGCAATGGTATACGTAATCCGATGCGCATCACTCTCCGGGTTGCGAAACACCGCTTCGATCAACGGAGCGTAGGTTTCCATATCGGGGGTGAGTACGATGATTTCATCCGGATGCAGGTCGGGTCGAACACGAAACTGTTCCAGCAACCAGTCGTGCAGTACTTCCAGTTCGCGCAACGGGGAATGACAGCTCTGAATAACTAACGACGTATCTTCCGCAAACCGGTCCGTCTGTTCGCGCTCGCTTGCAGATAGATCATTTTGTATGATAGCATTCTGGATGCTGTTAAGTCGCGTGCGGTGCGTCCCCGGCGATTCTTGTGCGACGCCCGGTCCGGAATCAGCCGGGCCGCCATCCGTCGCCGACTTACCCGAGCGACCGGTTTTGGATTTCGATACGTTCCATTGCGGTTTTTCACTGGCGACAATGGTACCCAAAAATTCCAGCAGAGTCCGGGATTGTCGTTCGGTAAAAGGCAATAAATCGTTCGCGGCCTTGCCGGACCGGATGTTTCGGGTTATCCGTTCCGTGGGAATCAGATTGAACATATGAATATCCACCTGTCGACCGAGCAAACTCAGGAGCTGCCGATACAGTTCCGGCAGAGCGGAAACCCCCAGAAATATCAAACGATGTGGAAACCCGGGCGCCAATCCTTCCGCTCCGGACAGATGGCTCTTAAAATCATCCAGCAGATGTTGAAAGTTAAAACTGGAGTCGGCCTGTACGATCCTTTTCCACAGGTGCGATTGCCATTGAACGTGCTGACCTACATCCTGATGAAATAGATCGTCGGCCAGTGGTATATTGGCCGGTTCGCCCTTCTGCCAGGCCAGCAGCCATTCCGGACGGTGAATCAAGTAATGGTCGTACAGGTCGGCAATCCGGCGACTCAGGCGCATGTGTCGGAGTGCCGACGCGGGATTTTCCGGATCATTGCGATGGGTTTTTGTTGTTTTATCTGTCTGCTGTTGCCGGATATATCGACGCAATATGACAAATCGATCGTCGACCACCAATTCCGGTAACAGTGCATAAACCAACCATGCCAGGCGATCGCGGTCAAAAGGAAAGGGACGTCCGCGCCGGACCGCCAGCAATTCGCGCATGAAATTTTGCGGGAAAAAAAAGCGAGTATTGGCGCAAATGCCATGCCGGGCCGCCAGTTGCAGGCTCAGGTAGCGCTCCATGCCGGGACTCTGGACCACAATGTACTCCGGAATCAAGACGCTGTTGGTGGCCGCATTTCCGGCCGACGGCGGGTCGGCAGTGACCCGGACCAGCGCCTCGATCAGATCTTCCATTCGCGGGCTGGTATGTAGAACAAATCCTGACATGTTGTGTTCAAATTTCGATTCCGGCCTGGGCTGAATCACCTTGCTATCCGGTCGGCGACGAATGGACTTTGATGCCAGGCGTCTCATCCGCCGGAATTGAGTCCGATTGAAAACCGGAAAATACTCGCAATTGCAGTCCGGTCTGTGGTAACATTGTTCCGACCGGCCGGTAATGAGAGCAATTATCATTCACCGGCCCACATTATTTCTCGTATGGTTTTATCCGTCAATACCGCCCGCCAGTTGAGCGCCTATTTACCGCTGGGTATTGTACGTGAACTCACTCAGGAAGGTCTCCAGCGCCTGCGTCGGCACATTGCCTGCGAAGGCGTGGTTCTGTTTGTGGATGTGGCCGGCTTCACGCCCCTCTCGCGCGAAATGGCCGACCGGGGCCAACGCGGCAATGAGGTTATGATGGAAGTCATGACCGATTATTATTCGGTTCTGATTTCGCACGTGCGTCGCAGCGGAGGCAACGTTTTTCAATTTGCCGGCGACTCGATTCTGGTGGGATTTGCGCGCAATGAGAACGAAACGCCTCAGAAGTGCCTGTGGCGCGTGGCGACTACGGCTCTCAATATTCAAAACGACTTACAGCGCTTTGACCGGTTGCGCCTGCTGGACATCGATTGCAGCATTCAGAGCAAAATCGGACTGGCCTATGGCGATTATATTCAGTATTTGCTGGGTTCGTTTCGCCACTACTATCGCGCGGTGATTGCGGGACCGCCGGCCATTCAGGCGGTGCGCGCCCAGGCGCTGGCGCGGGGCGGACAGATTTTGCTGCCCGTATCCAGTGCGGAGATGCTACCCGGCACCGCGCAATGGCAGCCGTTGTCGAATACCGAATCGGTGAATGTGGAACAGGGCCATTTAAACGAAGAATATGCGGTGTCTTCCGATTTCGCTTTGCTGACGGCGGTTCCCGGGGCCGAGATTCCCGAGTCGATCGCCGAATCGAACATAGACTTCGCGCGGGAAGAATACTTTTTTCGTGCCGCTTCTCGATTTCTGGACCCGGAATTGTTTAAAAAATTTACTACCGGCCATTTGAGTTTCTTCGGCGCCCACCGGGAAGTGACCGTGTTGCTGATTCGCCTGGATGGCATGCGTTATGATCGGGATACGCTGCACAACCTGGAAAACTTCAATCGATTGCACAATCACGTGCTGGGTGAGTGTCGCAAATTCGGCGGCGTACTCATTCAGGTCGATTTAACCGACAAAGGATCGGTCCTGTTCGTATTATTCGGAGCGCCTAACGCGCTGGTGAATAAAGAAATCCTGTCGGTACGGATGGCCTTGCGCATGTTGCAGCAGGTGCGTGAGAATGCCGATTTTGCGTTTGTACGTCGTCTGCGAATGGGAATTACCACCGGCCCCGCGTACTGCGGTGATCTGGGCGCGCCATTTCGCAAGGGTTACACTGTGCTCGGCGACCAGGTAAACTTTGCAACGCGTTTGATGTCTTATGGTGAGCACAATGGCATTCATATTGATGAACTGACCGCCGAGCGCCTGAACGAAGTGTTCGATTTACAGGAACTGCGGGGAGTCGATTTTAAAGGAGTCGCGGCCTCCCGGACCATTTATGCCGTCGATCCCCATCAGAACGACCGGCCGGCTTTACGCACCGCCGCGGTCCAGGATGCGATGGTCGGCCGGGAAACCGAATTCGAGAAGCTGTTAAACCTGTTCAAAGACGGGTTACGCAGCACGTCCCGGGTAGCGGCCCTGTCCGGCGACATGGGCGTGGGCAAATCGCGTCTGGTCTTCGCGCTTACCGAACAATTGCGTTATTACAATGCCCGGTTGTGCGCGGGTGTTTGCTTTTCGTACGAGCGCAATACGCCGCTGCATGCCTGGCGCAATGTATTGCTGGATCTGTTCGAAATTCAGGAACACGATTCGGAAGAAGAACGCCTGGCGCGGATTGAAACGGCCCTGCGATACATCGGACCGGATCAAAGCGATCGGGAGGCGGCGCTGGTATGGGCTCCGGTCATCGGCGAATTGCTCGGACTGCGGTTAGAAGAGCATGCGGCCACGCGCAATCTGGAAAGTCGCATCAAACACGACCTGTTATTCGGCATCATTCTCTCGCTGATACAACATGCCGCCCGATCGCGCATGCTTTTAATGATCATCGATGACGCGCATTGGATGGATGACCTTTCCACCGAGCTGTTTTTATACCTTGCCCGACGTCTGCATGCCACCCCCGTTTTCATTTTGCTGATCATGCGACCGGCGGAGTTGATCGGTATATTGCGGCACGAAAAGAACATAGTCCTGCTGGAACTGGGTCGCATGACCCTGAGCGAATCACAGCGATTCCTGTCGGCCAAGTTGAAAGTGGAACGCATCGACCCGGAACTGGAAGAGTTCATCCTGCAAAGAGCGGATGGGAATCCTTTTTTCATCGATGCGATTATTAAGAATCTGGAAGAAGAGCGGGTGCTGGTCCGGCAGGGTCATCAGTTCGTACGCCTGTCGGCACCCATAGAGCGGTTGCATGTTCCGGCTACATTGAAAGAAGCCATTATGGCGCGCATTGATCGTCTGGATGAAAACGAGCAGGCCATTTTAAAAACCGCCACCATCATCGGCCAGCGCTTTGATCGCACCACTCTGGGCGCGATCATACCGCCGATCATCGAACCGGATATGCTGGATGCGGGGCTGCGCAGTCTGGCAAACCAGAATTTGCTGGAAGCTACCGATCGCGAAGGAGAGGGTTATGCTTTCGCTCATACACTGATCCGCGACATCGCTTATGATTCTATTCTGGTTTCTACCCGGGAAGCATTGCATCTCTGGCTGGCCGAGTATCTGGAGCGCCGCTCGTTGGAATCGCGTCTGGCGTGGGCCGAGAGTTTAAGCTATCATTTCATGGCCGGCAATCACGCCGAAAAAGGTTTCGGGTACGCGTTGCTGGCCGCCATGAAAGCCAATGAGCAGTTCGCCAATCGCGACGCGATTCACTTTTACCGTCAGAGCCTGGAGTTCCTGAAACAATCGCAGGAGCCGGCGGATAAGGAGTTGTTGTTCCAGGTGCATCAGGATCTGGGTACCGTGTATCGACAGGCCGGAATGTATGAGCAGGCCATCCTCGAATTCGAACATTGCCTGCGCAGTGAGCAACGTGGCGTATCCCGATTGGAATTGTACCGCGGTTTGGGTCAGGCTTATCAGGAGCGCGGAGAGATACAGGTGGCCACCAGACATCTGGAAACGGCATTGCGCCTTTCGGGTCTGCGTATTCCGCATTCTGTACATACGATTTTGCCGGGCATCATTAAGAACATGTGTTTGCGCGGCGTGTACACATTGATCCCGGTATTGCGCCGTTGGCGACGCAAACCTCACAGCATGACTTACCGACGGCAGTGTTCCATACTGCGCATTCTATTCAAGGTGCATTATTACTGGAGCAATCTGGGATTTGTCTGGGGTGTTCTGACGGCGGTAAACCTGGCGGAACAATCCGGATCGCGATTTGAGATGAGCATGGCATACAGCAGCTATGCGTTGTTACTTTCAAAGGTGCGCTTTTTTCGATGGCGCGGGCGGTATTATTATAAGGCCGCCGAGCAACTGGCCTGGCGTAACGGTGATCCCATTTCACGGGCGTACAATTTGCAGATGCGCGCCCTGGATGCCTTGCAGGCGGATGATTATCTGACTACGGTGCGCCTGGCGCGTCAGCAGGATCAAATTCTGCGGGAAGTGGGCGAAGTATGGGATTCCATTCTGGCGCGCGGGTTGTATTCGACGGCCTGTTTTCTTCTGGGTGATTATCGCCGTACGTTGTCCAGTTTGAACGAGTTGCTGGAATTAACGGTGCGTCAGAAGGCGCGCATGCATCATGAGATTGCCCGATTGCTGCACATCGGCTGCCGGTACATGCTTGACGAATTGAGCGGGCGGGAAGTAAATCAGGAGTTGTTGTCCTTGCGTGATCGGGTGATGGCCAGTGAAAATCATCTGGGACGTCAGTTGTGTCTGGCGTTGCTGACTACCGTAGCGGTGCGTGAAGGCCGGGTGCTGGATGCGGCCCATTTTGCCGTACTGACCCACGCTACCGTTCAGCATCGGCAAATGTTGATGGCGCGTACGGCCTGGAATAACGCGGCGGACGGCGCCCTCTTCGCGCTGGAACACCGCGAGCAACTGGTGGATGGGGATGTCCGTCGTTTGAAAGAGCTGGAAGAGATTGCGCGTCAGGGATTCAAGCGAGCCCATGCCGCCGGTCGGCACAGCGCCATAGCCCGGGGGCAGGCTTATCGTCTGCAAGCACGCTATGCGGCTTATCAGGGCGGCCACGCGCGCGCCCGTCGGTTGTTTCAGAAGGCGATTCGCTCACTGGAACGACAGCGATCGGGGCGCAGGGAATTGTGTGCGGTGTTGTTGGATCGGGCGCGTCTGTATCCGGAGTTCTTAACTCAGGATGAGACGAAGTTAAGGCGCATGCTGACGGAAGCGGATGCGCGCCTTGATTTGCGACGCCTGGATATGATGATCGAAGCACGGTAAAGGCCGCCAGACTGTAAACGTAAACCATTCGCGGATGAATATTACGATGAGAAGTCCTCAACAAAGATATGAGCGCATACTCGCGCGTCTGAGCCTGCCTCTATTCCTTATCATCCTTCTGCCGGGTTGCGAGCGGGTTTTATATAAAACTCTGTACAATCAGGCCGACATCCTGGTGGTCAATCGCATCGACTCGATTTTCGATTTAAACGAAGCCCAGTCCGAATTCGTTACGGAGCGTGTGACTATTTTACACGATTGGCATCGACACCGGGAGTTACCGCGTTACGCCGCTTTCTTGCAAGATTTCAATGGACGCCTGGAGAGCGGAGTTACCCCGGCGGATGTGGATTGGATGCTGTTGAACGGACGAACTTTTCGTGACAATCTGTATCGACGTCTATATCCGGAAACGGTGGGTTTTTTACGATTGATTCAAAATCCCGAACAGGTCGCGCACATCGACGCGGCGCTGCGGGAATCCAATCAAGAACTGGCGGAAGAGTTGCAGGTCGGAACGGCGGAGCGATTGAATCGACGTCATACGGAACTGATTGATTTTCTGGAGGACTGGGCCGGAGATCTGGATAACGATCAGATCAATCGAATTCGCTTTTTAAACAGCCAGATTCCGGATACGTTGCCCGCTCGTGTGCGTTATCGGGAGGAGTGGCGCGCTGTTTTTGTCGCCACCCTCGAAAAAGACCCGGACGCGCGCGCTGACGAGGCGCGCCGGTGGCTGCTGGAAACTGAGAGTACACAACCGGCTTTTTATCGTCAGGTTCGCTATCAATGGCAACAGGCCGCTCGTCGGATGCTCCCGGATATCCTGAACGAATTAAATGCCGAACAACGCGCTACGATGCAGGGTAATATCCGGCTGTTGATTCTTGATTTGCGGCAGTTGTCCGTGGAATAAGACTTACATTCGGAGCGAACACTGCCGCGGGATGATCTGTAATGTATCAGAATCTGCGTCGAGTCGGAGCGGCCCTGTTATCATTTTTAAGGAAATTGCCCCGTCGCTTCTTCCGGTTTTATTTGTTTATACCGACGATTGGTCCAGTTATTCAAGTCGGAACAATACCATTTTGAAAAACGCCGATCGGTGGGACCACCGGCCAGGTTGGTGTGGCAAACGTCGGTTTCCAGTTCCGTAATGATTCGAAAAGAGGGCGCGAAGGTGGTCAGACGTCCGGCACTGCGATAAATTTGTCCCTGATGCGGAGTGGCCCGGCCGCCGATAATCGTGATCGGGCCGCGGTCGAATCCCAGAAAAGAAGGCAGTTTTCCGCCGAACAGGATGTGCGTTAGCTTTACTTTTTGCGTGGAGCCCCATGCGCGCGGTTCGGTTGACAGGGCCTGGTTTATAACGCGCCGATACAGTGCGTCCCTTGATTCGCTTCCGAACCACGTAGAAGACTCACTGAGTAATATGCGATCAAAGTTAACGTAAAAATCTATGAACATGCCGGTTTCGTTCTGTAGATGATCTACAATGTCGCCGCCGATGCCGTTCGCACCGAATATTTCCCGATACAATCCTTTGTAGATTTGCTCGAACAGGTACGCGCCATGCGAGTCGGGATTGTACTGTAAGTCCCAGTCGCGCATTATCCGCCCGTTATCGGTATCCGGCAGCAGCGGTCGGATGATGTGCATGAATTTTTCCGCCTGGGTGGAATGTACATCGTAATGGAGATCGATCATGTCTTTGAGTTGAAAATTACCGTGCCGGCGCAATACGCTTTCTACCCGTTCCGCCCGATATGGTCCCATGGGCATATTCAAGGGTTTGCGTTTGCCCCAGGCATTCAAATCGTTGTTGGTGGTCACAAAAAAGCCCTGCTCGGGATTCAAGGCGCGCGGAAGGTCTTCCGGATTCGCAAACCCCTGCCAATCATTTTCAGGCAGCCAGCCCGGCAGAGGCACCAGGCCACTGATAGTATCACGACGCAGGGGCATTAAACCCGACATTTGATAGCCGATATTGCCTTTACGATCGGCAAAAACAAAGTTCCAGGCGGTTTCAACCGCGCCCATCTGGCGCATACCTTCCTCGACAGAGTCGGCATGCCACATATCCAGTATCCTCGAAAGGGTTTGGCCGCCCGAATCGTTGCAGGCCCAACGAGAAGCCAGATAGTGACCCTCTTCATGGGGATCGCCATCCAGAACTCCATGCTGGTTTTCATAAAACACTATGTGGTGATCCGGTCGGCCTTTGCGTTTGATTGTCTCTGTGCGGGCATGAAATTCCTGCCAGCCGGTATCTTCCCGAAAATAGCGACCGTCTTTGCAGCGTTCGACCCAGGCGTCTTCGCTGTCCATGAACGAATAGGTAACACCCCACGCCAGTTCGCGATTGCGGCCGGACAACACACCCGGTGCGCCCGGCATGCAACCGCCCATTAAATAATCCCGCCCGCAACGCATGACGATTTCATGCCACACATTCGGAATGCGATTGATTTCCAGATGCGGATCATTGCACAACATGGGATGACCGGACGCGGTTTTATTTCCGGACAGCACCCAGTTGTTGGAAGCCATAAAACGCGGTGCGCCCAGTTCCCATAACAAATGACCCGGCACGATGCGATGCCCGAGCTTAATAGAGCCGATCAAATCGCGATCCAATCCCGCCAAAAGGCCGGGGAAGAGTTCCGCCAGCTTGTTTGTGGGAACGCCGGCCTGCACCATTTCCACGAATAATCGTTCTACTTCTCCCTGGGATTGAGACAGTGTGAGATAGCCGACCATTCGCGAAATCAAGAAGCTGTCTTCCATGCGCCAGGGCTCGAACGGTACTTTCAGCAGCTTGAACTCCCAGGGCACCTTGCCGTTAAACCCGGCATTCACGCCCGCCGCATAGGCCTCCAGGCATTCCCTGGAGAATGGGGAGAGGGCGTCCTGCTGCTTTTGCATTGCGCCGGTCCAGTTCATCTTGCGAAAGAATGTATCGATTTGCAGCATCTCGTCGCCGCCATCCAACAATTCACAGGCGCGTCCCTGGCCTAAAACGCGCATCAAGAGCATTTGCATACCACGATCGACGGCATGTACATATCCCTGACCGTAGCAGGCATCCGGAATGCTGGCAGCTTTAATATGCGGGACGCCGCTGGAATCTCTATTAATATGAATGTCTTTGCCTTTGATTTGCATACTGAGTTTGTCGCTGTTATTTGATTTGTTGTCCGGTCGTTGTAAATAGCACACCATTTAACAATAGCCATGCGCCGCCGTTTCTATCTTTCGCAATCGAGTTCCCATCGATTGATTCCTGACGACGGCCGAGCATGTGCGCTAAACGTTATCCGGATCGAGACGTTGGCCGGCTTTCAGATAATTTGTGACCTGCCGTACACCTTCCATTTCTCCGGCCAGAGTTTCGGCTATGCTGCGCTCTCGCTCGGAGCGTACCCGGCCGATCAGAAATACTTTGCCTTCATGAACGATTACATCGATGTTCAGAGAAGGCAAATCGGGATCACGCAATATCCGCGCTTCCAGGGCTTTTTGTATGCTATCGTCCGTTACGGATAAATCACCGTTGAATGCGCCCACATCGATGTCATTGATGACGCTCCAGACGCCTTCCGTATCCCGGGCATACAGCTCGGCCTGTAGACTGGCAGCACGCGTTTCCACTCGCCCGATGAGATACACTTCGCCCTCGTCGGTGGCGACCTTAACCTGCAGAGTGCCGATGTTACTATCCTGTAAGAACTTTGTGCGAATGCTGGTGCTGATGGCGGTATCGTCGAACTGAGCGCCCAGAGTTTGATTGGTCCGACAGCCCGGCAATGTACCGAACAAAATTAACAACACGCCCGGCAATAATATGTAACGCCGGGCAATGCGATTTTTGCTTCTGATTGGGAGGATGTCGGCCGGCGAGCGCATCAGGCGGAAAGATAGGGCCAGTTTTCAAATAATGAACGAAAGTTATTCCGATACGCGTAGGCCAGAAAAATCTGCGCCACGCCCATTACCAGCGGCAATACAATGCTATCCGGTGCCAGAAAATAATGGAAGCACAGAATGTTGATGGTGACCGGCGCCAGAACAGTCAAGCCCAGCGGGAGCATGACGCCCGAAAGCACCAACAATCCGCCCGCGAGTTCGGTTAACTTCACCAGTGTGAATAAATAACCGGTGGTCATCATGGCGCCCATGAAGGCGGCGGCCGGTTCGGGCATATCGGGTGCCTCAATCAACCATTGACCGGTCATGGTAAAATAAAGACCGTTGAAGCCCAGTACGGTATACGGTAGTCCGAGAATAATGCGTGCGATCCAGCTTGCGAATTTCATAATAGAATCACATGAGCACGCGGCGGATGTTTTGTCATGCTCAAAATTCTACGCGCAGGGCCACGCTGGCCCCGTAATCGTCGGGAGTGAACAAACCTTCCACACCCAGTTTGATCATGGCCAGGTTCAATTCCACGCCGGCCCGCCCGTAATAGATGCGGGCCGGAGCGCTGCCATCTTCCGCGAGCGTCATTCCCAGAAAGGAATCGCCGGAATTGACCGCATTCAGAGCGGAGGCCAGGTCGCCGTTAACCACCACCGGGCCGAATCGAGCCAGCAGCAGGCTGGAATTGCCCGTACTCCAGGCGTAACCCACGCCTACCGTAAAGTTAAACAGATACAACAACTGGATGCCGGTGCGCAGCTCTACCGGAACGGTGGTGAAGTCGTTTTTGAGTTGAATCAAATCGTTTCCAATCCACTGCACCGTCACGCCTTCGTCGAGGGTGAAATCCACCGAATTCTCCGGCCGGGTGTATGTAATCTTTTGCGAACTCTGTAAATAGCCCACGCCCAATGAAACGCCCCGAAACCGTAGAACGGGACCGCCGAAAATCTCGCTGGCTTCCACCAGGTGATAACGGACTTCAAAACCCTGACTCTTTACGGTAGCTCGCAGGACCCCATCGATGCCTTTTTCGTTATTGATGCGCTCGGTGTGTTTAATGCCCGAAACGTACAGATCGAACTTAGACAACGAGAACCAGCCCGGGGTGGGAGTCAGACCATCCGGGTCTTCCTCCAGGGGATCGAAACCCTGACCGAACAGGGCGCCCAGATTCATGCCCAGAAAAAAGCGCGGATTGATGGCCACGCCCGCCCGGGTAACATCTTCGACTTTACCCACTCCGACTATATCGATGTCCACTTCCTCAGCGGATTTGTATCCGGCTCCCAGGTTGCCACCGACCGTCCAGCCGGTCAGATTCACGGTTCCCACGGGAGCATTCATTAAATTGGCGATAACTCCGGCCTGGGCCATATCCTCGAATAGATCACTGGAATACTGATCCTTAAATTCGTAGTACATGCGATTGTACTCATCCTGAGTGATGGGTATGAGTGCGCATTTAGGTCCGCTACAGGAGATTTGCGCCTGAGCGGCCGTAGGCCAGAAAAGCGACAGAGTCAGGCCTGACACTCCAATCAAGGTAATGATGTACTTTTTGTATTGCTGCATACTGACAACCCTGGCCGAATTCCCGACATTATAGCCGTTTTTACCCGCATGTCCAATCAATTCCCGGATTTATACCGGTTTTCAGACTGGTCCCCGGGTACCAACAAAGCCCCACAGATTTTTCTCAGGATTTTTGGCTTTTTTGGTACCGAATCTGTACGTGAACTCCATCATGACAGGCGCTAATATTCGCGTCCGTACGTGAACTCCGGTAATAGAATAACGAAAAATCCGTTACGACTGAATGTGATTCAGTTTTCGGCACCCGGTAAACTGTCACGCGTCTGCAGGTATTCCTGCGCCATATTGCGAATTACCTCACCGGCCGGCAGTTGCTCTTGAATTTGTCCCACGCCATGTCCGGCGGACCAGATGTCGCGCCAGCGCTTGGTTTCATCTGCGCCGAGGGACTTACTTTCCACCGTGCTTTCCAGCAGTTCCCGCGCCTGGTCCAGACTGGGCCGTAACCAGTTGGCGGGAATGCCGGAGACTCTATCGGTGTACACGATTTCCTCGGGCTTACAGTCAACGATCATCTGTTTGTAACCTTCGGCCGCACTGGCCTCCGGAGTGGCGATCAAGCGCGTGCCGACATACACCGCATCGGCGCCCAATGCCAGCGCGGCGGCCATCTGGCGGCCATTGGAGATTGCCCCTGCGGCCACAATGGGTAAGCCGGTGCGTTCTTTTAAATACGGAAACAGGGAGAAGGGTGAAATGGCACCGGCGTGTCCACCCGCTCCGGCGGCGACCGCAATCAGCGCATCCGCTCCCGATTGGGCCACCACTTCCGCATGACGAAGTGTTGTTACGTCACAGA